>JBJERK010000210.1:0-2783 GCA_051882255.1 Ruminiclostridium sp. | reverse complement strand
GGGTACCTCCTCTACCTGCTGTTTCAGGACATGCACCGCAGGCTCGGCGGCAACGATGAACCAGCCGATTACAGCGCAGACCGGTATCAGAAGCCAGCAAAGCTCACCCGAAGCAAGCTCACTGCCAATAAAGGAGCCCATAGGCATAAAGCCTACGTTTACTCCCGTCAGAAACAGCACCAGCCCCAGATAGGTATATACCATTCCCACGGCGATTTTTACCACCTCGGTTTTGTCGAGGTGCAGGGAGGTTATCTGGAAGATTACGAAGAAAACAAGTATGGGAAGCAAGGCCGCCGCAACCTCGCCGAAATACTCCGGGAGAGCCGTTATGTATGCGGAAAAGACCTCGCCTACCGATGAGAAGACTGCGTAGGACTCAGCTTCTGCTGTAACTCCCGAAGCGTCGTTGAAGGCGCCCAGGATAAGAACCGTAAGTATCGGTCCTACGGAGCATAACGCAACAAGACCGAAGCTGTCCTCGTAGGAGGTTTTATCGCCGCGCACAGAAGCAAGACCAACGCCGAGCGCCATAATGAAGGGTACGGTTATAGGGCCTGTTGTTACGCCGCCGGAGTCGAAAGCCGCCGCAACGAAATTGTCGGGGATAAGCGGCGACAGAGCCAGCCCGAAAGCGAGAACGTACATGGCAAGAAGTATATAGGAAAGCTTAATCTGTAGATAAACTCTGAAAAAGGAAACTGCAAGAAAAATTCCCACTCCGAGAGCAACCGACAATATCATAACCATTGTGTCCACAATAGGAACGGAGTCGGCAAGCACCCGCAAATCAGGCTCGGCAACTGTTACGATAATCCCGAGAATAAAGCATATCAGCGCTATAAAGGGAATTTTACGGGATTTTGTGATATGTGAGCCTACCGCCCTGCCCATACGCATCATGGAAACGTCTGCGCCAAGGGTAAAGAGTATCATTCCGCCGGTGAGAAGGACTGCACCAAGAAGAAAGGAGAGAATAAACTCCCCGGGGGCATTTACCGCAGTAAGGCAGAGAATCAGCACTATCGCCGTTACTGGAAGCACTGCGGGCAGGGTTTCCTTAAGCTTTTCAAGCAGCTTTTTCTTCATAGCGGCACCTTCCTTTCTTCTTTTTCTTCCTATTTATAATACTATACCATAAATGCGGGAAAAATGCAATACGGGGAAAAATAAAAGGCGCAGTCTGCCGCTTAATGCGAAATACTGCGCTTTTTCTTATCTGTTCCGGCTTGTCTGCTCCTTGTACTGCCCGCTTCCTGCAAAAGCAAGAATTGCGTCAAGATTATCAAGTATAAATCTCTGAGCGTCAGGAGTGTATTTGTTTACAGCATACTCCCCGCCCCGCATACTGATTCTTGATTCGGTTATAATTCCGAACTCTTTTCCCGATTCGGTAGCCGCTTTCCCGTTATAACCCTCTTCAATCATTCCAAGGCTTACAAAGTATTCCGTAATCCACCTTGCTGCGAATTTTTTGCACCTGTTTTCAGCCGTAATTTCATTTATTCTTTCAACAATATCCTTAGCAAATACGGGCTGCTCAAAGGGCTGGAGCAAGGCGCGCTGCTCGTCGGTAATAAAGAAAGGAGCGCTGCCCGATTTACCGCCGACTATGCCGTTATTTGAAATAACCTGCTTCAGAATATCCGAAACATAATAAAGACAGCGGGAAATACGCACATTATTAATCATATCGTTATCGCCCACAGGTTCGTCGGTAAGAGGATTTATTCCCTCCGCCATTTTCTGAACATACATCTGCGCCCGCTTCATTTTATCAAGCTCGGTCATTCTTCTGCCTCCCGAAAAAATTTGTATGATTAATTGTAGCATTTATTTTGCGGAAAGTCAATGCCTGCTGATAACAGCAGAGTACATATTTCAGCACACAAAAAGGCAGCGCCGTCTTTTCAATAATCGAGCTTCTGTTACACTGAAGGCATATTTCGGGATATTACCGAAAAAACTAACAGAATTTTCAGAGATTAATGCGGGTAAAGCGTCAGCCGAAATAGCAGGACTGCCCACACGCCTTTATAACCGCACCATTTCAAGAAAATACCGATGCACCGAGGTATCCTCGCTAAGCTCGGGGTGAAAGGCTGTTACCAGCATATTATCCTGCCTTGCTGCAACGATTTTTCCATCAACCTCGGCAAGAATTTCCGCCGCCTGCCCTACGGAAGAAATATAGGGCGCCCGTATGAAGGTCATCGGGATAACACCAAGCCCCTTGAATTCCGCCTCAGTATGGAAGCTTCCCAGCTGTCTGCCGTAGGCGTTTCTTACGGCGGTTATGTCCATTGTGGCAAGATGAGTTCTCTCGTCGTTTTCAATCTGCTTCGCAAGCAGCAGCAGACCTGCGCAGGTTCCGAAAACGGGAAGCCCGCCCTCTATTCTGCGCTTTATGTCCTCAAACATATCCAGCTCCCGAAGCAGCTTTCCCTGAACGGTACTCTCGCCTCCGGGGATAATCAGCCCGTCAAAGGGCTTTTCCAAATCGCTTTTCTGCCGAAGCTCAAAGGATTCTGCCCCAAGAGAAGCAAGCATTTTTTCATGCTCTATAAATGCGCCCTGGAGCGCAAGAACAGCTATTCGCATTACTTGCCCCTTTCAGCCATGAGCAGCTCGATTTCCTGTTCGTTTATGCCTACCATAGCCTCTCCAAGGTCCTCGGACAGCTCTGCAAGAAGCTTTGCGTCATTGAAATTGGTTACTGCCTTTACAATAGCCGCCGCCCGCTTTTCGGGGTTTCCGCTCTTGAAAATACCGGAGCCTACAAA
>JBJERK010000209.1:0-2791 GCA_051882255.1 Ruminiclostridium sp. | reverse complement strand
GTAAGCAGGAAGGAAACGCTCATAAGTATTATAACCTTTGCGGTATCACGGATATGAACCTTTGTGAAGAAAAAGGCGAGCAGCACTCCCGACAGAACGCCGCAGAGTATTCCAAGCAGGATTGAGGTGGGAATCTGTATAAAGTCTGTAGCTGCAAGGTTTCCTCCGGAAAGAACGCCCGTAAGGGAAGTGAACATTACTATTGCGAAAACGTCGTCCGCAGAAGCGCCTGCAAGAATAATCTGGGGAATCTGCTTGTCCGTGCCCCGCTTTTCGTTTATAAGCCCTATCATCCGTGGGACGACGACTGCGGGTGAAACCGCCGCCAGTATTGAACCGATAACCGCTGCTTCAAGGTGGGAAATGTTGAACAGAAGCGGCGCTATAAGGGTAGTTCCGCCAATTTCAAGGGCGGCAGGCACAAAGCACATAAGCAGGGAGGGTCTGCCCGCTTTTTTCAGTTCCTTGATGTCAAGGGAAAGTCCTGCACGGGTAAGTATTATTACAAGTGCGATTTTACGCAGTACGGGCGAAATCTCCAGCAGGGAAGGGTCTAAGATATTCAGCACCGAGGGACCAAGCAGTATGCCCGCTAAAATCATACCCACAAGGGCGGGAAGCTTTATTTTTCGGGCAAGAAAGCCTAAAAACATTCCCGAAAGGAGAATAAGAGCAATTCCTGTAAGCATAATGCCTCCGAGAGTCAGTGGATTAAGTAGATTAAGTGGATTAAGTGGATTGCAAAGCGCCCCGCCTCCAAAAGGGAAGCGGGGCGGATTTTCTGAAAATTAATGCTTAGCCGAAGATAGCAAGCAGAGTACCTGCGGCAACGGCGGAGCCGATAACGCCGGCAACGTTTGGTCCCATAGCGTGCATTAAAAGGAAGTTGGAGGGGTTCTCCTCCTGTCCTACCTTCTGAGAAACACGGGCAGCCATAGGAACTGCGGAAACGCCCGCTGAACCAATAAGGGGATTGATTTTTCCGCGGGTAAGCACATACATAAGCTTTCCGAGGAGCAATCCGCAGGCGGTACCCATGCTGAATGCAATAAGACCGAGAACGATAATAAGTAAGGTTTCTATTTTGAGGAAGTTTGATGCTGTTGCAGTAGCGCCGACGGTAACGCCCAGCATAATAACAACGATATTCATAAGCTCGTTGGAGGCAGTCTTTACAAGTCTGTCAACAACGCCGCTTTCCTTGAACAGGTTGCCGAGCATAAGCATACCAACCAGCGGAGCTGCCGAGGGAACAACGAAAGCAACGATAATTGTTACTGCAATAGGGAAGATAACCTTTTCCTTCTTTGAAACTGCTCTGAGCTGTCCCATTTTTACGGAACGCTCCTTCTTTGTTGTGAGCAGGCGCATAATCGGAGGCTGAATAACCGGAACCAGCGCCATATAGGAGTAGGCGGCGATTGCGATTGAGCCTAAAAGCTCGGGAGCGAGCTTTGAGGTCAGATAAATTGCGGTAGGTCCGTCAGCACCGCCGATGATACCGATTGAAGCCGCCTGAGCAAGGGAGAAGTCAACAACTCCGGTTGCGGTAAGAGCGCATGCACCTAAGAAGGTAAGGAAGATACCGCCCTGAGCAGCTGCACCTAAAAGGAAGCTCTTGGGGTTTGCGATAAGGGGACCGAAGTCGGTCATACAGCCGATTCCAAGGAAGATAAGGGGCGGGAAAATCTGGAGCTTAACGCCCAGGTAGAGAATATCGAGAAGTCCGCCGTCGTGGAGAACCTGTCCGAAATCAATGTTTGTGGTCATGAAAAATTCGGGGTGGTAAAGCTCTGCGCCGGGGATATTTGTAAGCGCCATACCAAAGGCAATCGGGAGCATAAGCATAGGCTCGTACTGCTTTACGATTGCGAGATACATGAGAAAGAATGAGATAAGAAGCATAAGACCCTGCTGCCAGGTGATGTTGCAGAAAGCCGACCCCTGCCACAGCGTCTGAATTGTGTCTAAAAATACCTGAATCATATTATAGCGTCCTTTCGTCGGAAATTTCGTTTACAGAATAAGCGTGGCTAACGCCTTAAAAGCTGCGGGTGTTCTCTGCGATACCTGCTGCGCTCCAGCCTGTACGCTGCTTTTTATCCCGCTTTGTGACGCTTGTAATTCTGTACTGCTTTCCGTCTGCCTCGCCGTAGGCGGCGATTGCGGCGGAAATAACCGCGATAATTTCCTCGTCGTCGCTGTCGTAATACTCTTCGGCGGCGGGTGCGGAGGGTTCGTTTTTAGGTGCAGTAGCTGCTTCGGCGGCGCTTGCTGCCTTAGCTGCGGCTTTTTTGCTCCTGCTCTTATCGATTCCCTGGAAAATACCGCCCATAATCGAGAGGAAGAGAATCAGGATTGCAAGAATCAGGAATACGACAACGAAACCCGTAACAACTGTGGACCAGACAAGCTCCCAGTCAAGTCCCGTGTTTGCCGCTGCTGCCGCAGTCTCTGCGGCGCACAATGAAATCGGAAGCTTCAAAGTGTTCAACTCCTTATAAATTTGTTCTACATAGATAGCGGCGGATTATGACAAAATATTAACATAATCGCCCAATAATCGTATCTATTATACTACATTACGGAAATAATTTCAAGGGGTTTTTGAAAATATATTTGCGCCGGTATAATTTTCGATTTTTTTTAAGATATTTTTCAAAAAACTATTGACAAGCTCTATTATTTGTGTTATAATAACACTCGTTGCTAAGCGTTAGCGATACACAGGCTTATATGGCGGCATAGCTCAGTTGGCTAGAGCACTTGGTTCATACCCAGGGTGTCGTTG
>JBJERK010000208.1:0-2792 GCA_051882255.1 Ruminiclostridium sp. | reverse complement strand
GTGCAGGGTGCGGCGATTGCAACCGTGCTGGCAAGAGTGGTTGAAATGCTTGTGATTGTGGTATGGTCCCACGCCAGGAAAAACAAGCAGGAATTTCTTGTGGGTATTTACAGGACTCTGAAAGTTCCGGCTTATCTTGCAAAAAAGATTATAAAGAAAACTCTCCCGATTTTCTTTAACGAGTTTCTTTGGGCAGGCGGACTTGCCGCCCTTACCACCTGCTACTCCATAAGGGGTCTTGAGATAGTTGCGGGGCTTAATATCTCAAACGCTATCTGCAATCTGCTGAACGTTGTTTTCGTTGCTCTCGGAAATGCTGTAGGAATACTTATCGGTCAGACCCTCGGCGCAGGAAAATACGAAAAGGCGAAAAAGGACTCCTTTAGTCTTATGTGGTTCACAGGCGCCGTCTGCCTTATTCTTACGGTGATTCTTGCTGCTGTTTCGGGGATTTTCCCGCAGCTTTACGACACCACGGAAGCCGTGCGCCGCTGCGGACAGCTTTTCATCATAATAACCGCCCTCTTCTTCCCTGTTCAGGGCTTCCTCAACGCCCTTTATTTCACTCTCCGCTCCGGTGGAAAGACGGTTATAACCTTCCTGTTCGACAGCGTTTACTCCTGGACGGTTACTATTCCGACGGCGCTGCTGCTCTGCAATTTTACCTCTCTTTCTATTTTTGTGATTTATGCAATAGTTCAGTCTCTCGACCTTATCAAGATAGCGGTGGGCTTTGTGCTGGTAAGAAAGGGCGTGTGGATAAGCAATTTAGCGGAGGAAACCAAGAATATGTGATAAAAACGACCGAAGAAGATTTTTTCAGTCTTCTTCGGTCGTTTGTTATAATGACGGTCTGAGCTGCTTATGGGAAGTTTTCAGTCTGTATATTTTACTATTTTTGCAGGATTGCCTGCAACAACTGCAAAATCAGGAACATCCTTCGTTACTACGCTTCCTGCTCCTACAACTGCTCCTTTTCCGATTGTTACCCCTTTCATGATGATTGCATTGAAACCTATCCATGCACTTTCTTTAATAACGATGGGTTTTGATACAACCTTTGAATAATCAACATTCTGTCCGATTGTATTTGTGCGAATGGCTTCTCCAGCTGTCTGAGTATCTGTCAAGCGGTCAGCTGAATGCAGAGAATGCATATTGCTGTCAACGATATTACAGCCCCATGAAATCATCACATTGTCTTCGATTATGATTTTGTCTGCACTGAAAACCCTCGTATTCTGATTGATAACTACATAGTTACCGATCAGAATGCTGCCTGACGCAGCCACAAGCTCTCCGTTGATTACACATTCCTTTCCGACAACAAGCTTACCTGTCGGTGAAACCATTTTGTGGTCAACGATTGAACTTTCGTCGATTAAGATATTATTCTCATTCATTTTTCAAGCACCCTTTCTCAATTTCCGATTATTAACCGAAAATATTATATCACAATCACCCAGAATTTTCAATATAAACCGCCAACTTACCCGCCGCATTTTCCCACTTGCGGCGATTTTTTATAAAACCTGTAACACTCTCATAACTTTCGCTGTCATTATAAGTAGAAGGCAAAAATGAAAAGGGAGAAGAAAATGGAAGACAAGGAAATTATCCGCCTGTTTTTTGAACGTTCGGAACAGGCAATACAGGAAGTCCTGCAAAAATACGGGCAGCTCTGCCGCAAGCTTGCGGAGAATATCCTCGGAAGCAGAAGCGACGCAGAGGAGTGCTTAAGCGACGTATGCCTTAAGCTATGGAGCAGTATCCCTCCCGCCAATCCCGAAAACCTCCCGGCATACATAAGCCGTGCGGCAAGAAATACTGCAATAAACAGACTAAACGCAAACCACACCAAAAGGCGGGGCGGGATAGACAATATCTGCGCCGAGCTCAGCGACGCATTTCCCTCGGATGTGAACGTAGAGCGGATAATTGACGAAAAGGAAACCGCCCGTTATATAAGCGAGTTTCTCGCCGCCGCAGACAAAACCGACAGAATTGCCTTCGTTCTTCGGTACTACTACGGCGAAAGCGCAGAGGATATATCCGTTTCACTTAAAATTCCCGCAGGAACGGTGCGAACACGGCTTTGCAGAATGAGAAAGCGGCTTTACAATTATCTTATTGAAAGGGGCGTTATGCTTTGAAAAAGAAGAAAATTATCGGAATAATCTCCGGTATTGACGAAAAATTTACCAATGAAGCGGCAGCTTATATTCTTGTAAACCCCGAAAACGGCTCCGCCCTCAGTCCCACCAGGGTCAGCGTAAGTCCGGTTCCGCAAAAAAAGAAAGCCTCCGGACTTTATGCTCTTTTCGGCTCACTTGCGGCGGCAGTTATTATTCTTGGTGCAGTTATGCTGCCCGCCCTTAATATCGGTCAGAGAATCCCTGCCGAATCCGATATAACCGCCGCCACAATCACAAGCGAGGACAGCTTTACGGTGGAAATTTCGGGCGGCTGTGCGAAAATTCTGTCTTATGACGGAGAAGAAGCCGACGTAGTTATCCCCGAAAAAATCAAGGGCGCAGAGGTTCGATATATCGGCGAAAACGCCTTTTCTTCCCGAAAAACACTCAAATCCGTTGTAATTCCCGTAGGCGTAACGGAAATCGGAGAAAGGGCTTTTTACGGGGACTATAAGCTTGAAAGCGTTACTCTTCCCTTTTCTGTTGCAGTAATCGGAAATTACGCCTTTGTTGGCTGTAAGAGTCTTGCGAGCATTGAACTGCCCGTTGGTCTTGAAAAAATCGGGGACTATGCCTTTGAAAATTGCGGCTTTACAG
>JBJERK010000207.1:0-2812 GCA_051882255.1 Ruminiclostridium sp. | reverse complement strand
GTCTTGTTTACCTTCTGACCGCCTGCGCCGCTTGAGCGGTAAACCTCCATTTCAATATCCTCGGGACGTATGTCTACCGTTGTATCCTCGTCGATTTCGGGCATTACTTCGAGGCTGGCAAAGCTTGTGTGACGTCTGCCTGAAGCGTCGAAGGGGGAAACTCTTACAAGGCGGTGTACGCCGTTTTCAGACTTTAAAAAGCCGTAGGCGTTAAGTCCCTCAATAAGAATTGAAGCGCTCTTTATACCCGCTTCCTCGCCCTCAAGGTAATCCAGCAGTGAAACCTTGAAATTATGGCGCTCAGCCCAGCGGTTATACATTCTGTACAGCATTTCTACCCAGTCCTGCGCCTCGGTTCCGCCTGCGCCTGCATGGAAGGTAAGAATAGCGTTTTTTGAGTCAAATTCACCTGAAAGCAGGGTAACCAGCTTCTGCTCCTCAAGCATACGCTTTGCGTTTTCCGCAAGGGAGGTTATCTCCTCAAGCATAGACTCGTCCTCTTCCTCGTTGGCAAGCTCCGCCATTGTAAGAACGTCATCAAAGCTTTCTTCAAGCTTACTGAACTGAGCAACCTTCGCCTTAAGTCCGCCCATTTTCTGCAAAATCTTCTGCGAATTATCGCTGTCATTCCAGAAATCGGGCTGAGCGGATTCTTCCTCAAGCTTTTCAATTTCTTTCTTCAGGTTTTCCAGGTCAAGAGCTGCCGCAAGCTCCTTAAGCTGGGGCTTAAGTCCCTGAAATTCAAGTATAAGTTCTTCGTACTGAAGCATAATAATTCCTTCCTTTAACGCATAAATAATATATATTATACTACATTTTGTATGATTTGTAAAGATTTTTATGGACTTTACTATACTTTTTAATAAAATCAAATCTTTGTGAAAAATAATTGCATAAAAACTATTGATTTATTTAGGAAAATATTGTATAATAATGATATACAATTATGCTTGAGATTAATTTTTTATTTTATCCTGAAATTTACTGAAATATTAAAAATGATTGGAAAACAAATATGCTGAATATTGTAAATAAGTTTCTTGAAAAAGAAAACGGAAATAAACAGAGGTACAGGCTGATATATTCCTTTGGTCTTGTTATCCATGCTTTCTATGCCATTGCGTTCTATTATCTTGACGTTGGTCCGCTTTTCGTTTTCAATTGCTTCAGTACGCTGATGTACCTTTTCGGCGCGCTTTTTATAAAGAATAACAAGCTTACTCTTATGTGGGTGGCGCTGCTTTACGGTGAGATAGTAGCCCACGGTGTATTTACGGCAGTTATTCTGGGATGGAACTTCGGTTTTTCAATGTACTGTATGGCGATTATTCCGCTTTCATATTTTGTTACATACATGGACAAGAATATGCCAAAGCCGCTTCTTGTGGCAACTGTGCTGGCAGTTATTAACGTTTCTATAATGTTTGTGGCAAGAATTCACTGCTATTCACACGACCCGCTTTTCCCGCTTCCTATGGAGGTTGCACGGCTTATTTCTGTAGTTAATATGGTTATTGCAGACGCAATACTTATAATTTTCTCGATGCTTTACATAACAGAAATCCGCGCAAATACTGCTCAGCTCAGACTTAAGAACGAGGAACTCAATTACCTTGCAAATTACGACTCTCTTACCTCTCTGCGAAACAGACATCACATGGCTGATATTTTTGCGGGTTACGAGAAAAGCACCAAGCCCTATTGCGTAATTCTGGGCGACATTGATGACTTCAAGCGAATCAACGACACCTACGGGCATGCCGCAGGCGACCTTGTACTAAAAAGAATTTCCGAGATTATAAGCAAAGCGGTGGGGGATAACGGTGTTGTCTGCCGCTGGGGCGGAGAGGAAATTCTGACTATTATCAGCGGAAATTCGGAGGATTGCTTCGACCTGAATGAAAAGATACGCCTCAGGATTCAGAATATGAATATCCCCTTTGACCGGAAGGAAATCCACGTTACAATGACCTACGGCTTTGCGGATTACGGCGAGGCGATGACTATTGAAAAGCTTATTTCAATCGCCGATTCAAGGCTTTACAAGGGAAAGAAAAACGGCAAAAATCAGACGGTTTATCACTGACATACGAAATACCCGCCCTGCAAAAGGACGGGTATTCTTTTATACATAAAACTCAGGCTTATTGTCGGAAGAACGCTCCTCTATAATATGAAAAGGTGTAGTATCCGTGCCCTTGAGTTTTGTGTGTCTTTCAATACAGTAATTAAAGCAATATGTGCCTTTTTTCGTTACAATCGTCACCTTATATCCCCGCTCAATTCCGAAAAGCGTATTTTTCTGATAGGTGACGGCTGCAACATCCGAATAGCTGATATATATTGTCTTATTTCCGACAGTCCCATTTGGACATAAGACAGTAAAGTTTTTTTCATCGGCTGTATATTTGTATTCCTGTCCCCTGAACAGTATATTTATAGCTAAAAGATAAACAAATCCTGTTGGTATGAACATAAACATGCTGCAGCGCAAAACATAAAACAGACCGCCCATCGGGTTATTATTGCTTTCCAAAAGAAATATACCGAAAAAAGTAAGGAACAATAATACTACAATTACCGTTAATATAATCGCCGCTGTTTTTTCAAAATGATATGAACATCGGAAATAGCCGCTTGTATGAAAGCCGAACCGCTCCTCATTAGGGCTGAAAGACGTATTCATAAATTCCTCTCTATACAAAAAACAGTACATTCAGCGGTTTAACCCGCCGAATGTGCTGTTGACCTTATTACTTAATGTCTGCTCATTAACTTCTGATAGGCTTTATAATTATGAAAAAAGCCTATC
>JBJERK010000206.1:0-2821 GCA_051882255.1 Ruminiclostridium sp. | reverse complement strand
TACATGGAGAAATGAACTCTGGTTTTCGGCAGAGGACGACAAGGAAACGGAAGAGAAATGGAACAAGGCGGTTGCCGAGCTTAATACCGTAGGCGAAAAATGCACCAACTCAAACGAATTTCTCTCGGAAGCTGTTGATTACTTTGAGGAACGGGGCTTTTCCCGTATTCAGCGGTAATGCGCAGGCTGTCTGTCAACAAGAACGCCGCAGGACAGCGGATAGACCGCTTTCTTACCAAGACATACCCTGCCCTTTCACAGGGATACATCTGCAAGATGATACGAAAAAAGGAAATAAAGGTAAACGGAAAGCGGACGGAAGCAAACTATAAGCTTTGCGAAAATGACGAGATAACATTATTTGTACCCGAGGAACTTTTTGAGAAGAAGCAGCCCGACCAGCTGGAGTTTCTCAGCGTAAGCGGCAAAGTAAATATAATCTATGAGGACGAGAATATACTGCTTGCGGATAAAGAACCTGGGCTTGTTGTACACGAGGACAACGACAACACCGCAGATACCCTCATAAACCGCATAAAGCGCTATCTTTACGACAAGGGCGAGTACAAGCCTGATGAAGAATACAGCTTCGCTCCTGCCCTTTGCAACAGGATAGACAGAAATACGGGGGGAATTGTTATTGCGGCGAAAAACGCAGAAAGCCTTCGTATTCTTAATCAGAAGATAAAGGACAGGGAGCTTACAAAGCTTTACCTCTGCGCTGTGCATGGTGTGCCAAAGAAAAAAGAGGATACCCTTACCGCCTACCTGCAAAAAAACGAAAAGGAAAACAGGGTTTATATCTCCGACAGGAAGACCCCCGAAAACCGCACTATTGTCACAAAATATCGGGTTCTGGAGGAAAACGGCGGGGACAGCCTGCTGGAAGTGGACCTTATTACAGGACGCACTCATCAGATACGGGCGCACATGGCTTATATCGGGCATTTTCTCTTAGGCGACGGGAAATACGGCGTGAACAGGATAAATAAGGAAAAGGGCTATAAATATCAGGCTCTTTACAGCTACAAGCTGATTTTTAAATTCCGTACAGACGGCGGAATCCTCTCCTATCTTGACGGGAGGGAGTTCACCGCTGAAAATATATGGTTTCTGGACATTTTCAGAGAAAGGAAAGGCAATAAAAAATGAAATACTTAGTTTTGCTCTGCGACGGTATGGCAGACCTTAAGAGAGAGGATTTAGGCGGCTTAACACCTATGGGAAAAGCGGACAAGCCTAATATGGACAAGTTGGCTAAAACCGCTGAAATCGGACTTGTAAAGACCGTTACCGACGGCATAAAGCCGGGAAGCGACGTTGCTAACCTGTCGGTACTTGGCTACGACCCCTCAATCTACTATTCGGGACGTTCTCCCCTTGAGGCGGGAAGCATCGGTATTGATATGAAGCCCACCGATGTTTCTTTCAGAGCCAACCTTGTTACCCTCTCGGAGGAGCCTGTTTACGAGGACAAGACGATCTTAGACTACTGCGCAGACGATATTTCTACCGAGGAAGCGGCACAGCTTATTGCTTTTCTTAAGGAAAAGCTTGACACAGAGGAATTTCACTACTACAGCGGCGTAAGCTATCGCCACTGCCTTATCTGGAGCAACGGCACCCTTGACGTCGGCACTCTTACTCCCCCTCACGACATCACCGGAAAGCCCATAAAGAACTACTTAGGTTTCAACGAAAAGAGCGCTCCCCTTCTCGATATGATGAAGCGCTCCTACGACCTGCTCAAAGACCACCCCATCAACAAGGCGAGAATTGAAAGAGGGCTTCGCCCTGCAAACAGCCTTTGGTTCTGGGGCGAGGGAGTTCGGAAAAATCTTACTCCCTTTACCGAAAAGTACGGAAAGACTGGGGCTATGATTAGTGCGGTTGACCTTTTAAAGGGCATTGGCAAGTTTACGGGAATGGACGTTATAAACGTTCCCGGCGCTACCGGCTATATCGACACCAATTTCAGCGGAAAGGCTGAGGCGGCAATAAAGGCGCTTAAGGACGGCAGGGACTTCGTTTATATTCACGTTGAAGCTCCCGACGAATGCGGTCACCGCTTCGAGGTAAGCAACAAGGTACGCTCAATCGAACTTATCGACAAGCTTATTTTAGGTCCTGTTCTTGAAGCATTTGCTGATACCGACCTTAAGGTGCTTATCTGTCCCGACCACCCCACGCCCTTGGAGCTTCGCACACATACAAATGCGCCTGTTCCATACCTTATTTACGACAGCACTGCGGCTAAGGCGGGCTGCGATAAATTCACAGAGGAAGAGGCGGCTAAGACGGGTAAGTATATTGAACAGGGATATACGCTTATGGCACATTTTCTGAATGACTAATAAAAACAGCGAGCCTGAGAACTTAAACTCTCAGGCTCTGCTTATGTATGAAATAATTGGAATTGAACTATCATTTATCTTTTTTATTTTTATTAAGGCAATACCGCATAATTATTGTCGTGCGATTGCGCAGTCAGATTTTTCGTCAGATTGTGCAAATTGAGTGCAGGCAGGCTGACGCCTGTCAAGCGAAATTTGTGCAATATGGCGGAAAAGATGCAAGCAAGCGTGCGGCAAAGGCTTAAGCCGCTAATTGTGTGGTGTTGCCTTAAAAAGGAACTCTTTTAATAAAAAGAATGGAAGAAGGGGAACGCTGAAGTCCAGCAGGCATAACAGCACTAACCATTTGCAAGGTGAAAGCAGACCTGCAAGAATAAAACAAATGAACGCTACTCCCGGAAAACCGGAGACATGCTTACCGCTTTTCTTACTTTCCAAAGGAGCGAAAATATAAGTTATACTCCAAA
>JBJERK010000205.1:0-11702 GCA_051882255.1 Ruminiclostridium sp. | reverse complement strand
GTCGGAAACATCTCTTGCGAAGCCCATTTCGTGGGTAACAACAATCATTGTCATACCCTCTGCCGCAAGCCCCTTCATAACCTGTAAAACCTCTCCTACAAGCTCCGGGTCGAGGGCGGAAGTAGGCTCGTCGAAGAGCATCATTCTGGGCTGCATAGCAAGGGCACGGGCGATTGCAACGCGCTGCTGCTGACCGCCGGAAAGCTTATTCGGGTAGGCGTCCGCCTTGTCTGCAAGTCCTACCTTTTCAAGGAGCTGCTTTGCGTTCTTTTCTGCGTCAATCTTGTTTATTTTCTTTACTGTAACAGGCGCAAGCATAAGGTTTTCAAGTGCTGTAAGGTGAGGGAACAGGTTAAATCTCTGGAAAACCATTCCCATTTCCAGCAGCGCAGCCTGCCGCTCGGCGGGAGTAATCTTTACCTGATTTACGCCGTTAATTCTGTCGTCAAGAAGCTTGTCCTCAATCCAGATTTTTCCGCTGTTTATCTTCTCAAGGTGATTGAGGGAGCGCAGAAAGGTGGATTTTCCTGCGCCCGAGGGTCCGATAAGGCAGACAACCTCGCCCTGCTCAACGGTAAGGGAGCAGTCCTTAAGTACCTTTAATTCTCCGAAGTCCTTACAGAGCTTTTCGGTTTTTATCATTGACATCTGACTGCACCTCCTTATTCATAAATAGAGAATTTCTTCTCTAAAGAGCCGAATACCTTTGAGAAAATAGCTGTTATAATAAGGTAAATTATCATAGCTACAATATATACCGAAACCTCGCCGGAGGAGGTAAGAATTGAGCTGGTGATTTTTGAAAGGTCCTGAAGGGCGATGATAGAAGTGATTGAAGCGTCCTTTAAAACCATGATGAACTCGTTTGCAACAGGAGGGATAAGGCGGCGGTAGGTCTGGGGGATAATGATTTTGCGCATTGTCTGACCATAGGAAAGACCAAGCACCTTTGCCGCTTCAAACTGACCCTTGTCGATGGACTCGATTGCCGCTCTTATTATCTCGGCGCAGTATGCTCCCGAGTTAAGGCTGAATGCAATCCACGCCGCTAAGAATCTGTCGTTGATTGTAAGGGCGGGGCAGAGGATAGGAAGTCCGAACCAGAGGAAGTAGAGCTGCATTAAAAGAGGCGTGCCGCGGAAAAAGAATATGTAGGCACGGCAGAAGTACTGAATCGGCTTTATCTTTGACATTTTTCCAAGAGCAAGAAAAACCGACAGCAAAAGACCCGTTACGACAGAAGCAAGGGTTAAAAGTACCGTTATCTTAGCGCCGCCGAGAAGCGGAGGAAGCCAGGAAACGAAGTTTGCAAAAAAGGTAAGAATACCGTTATCCGTGGTGTCGATGACCTGTCCAGCAATACCCAGCATTGTAAGGTTTTTGGCGTTGCTGGAGTCAATCTGCTTAACCATCTTGTAGCTTGTCATCAGACCGATAGAATCGAAGGAAGCCGACTCCCTCTTTGCCTCGATTGAGGCAAAGCTTTCAGGAACTGCCTTCTCGAAATCCTCCTGTGTAGGTGCAGTAAGACAAAGCGGAATACTTGAGATAAGGATAACGGCAATCACCGTAAGCCAAATCCAGTATTTTTTCAGAAAACCGGCAAATCCGCCCTTTTTATTTTCCTTCATTTTTCCCAAATCATCCCTTCTGTAAAATGATTGCTTACGGAAAATAGGCAGGAACAGAGCCTGCCTATAAATCCGCTGTTAAACTGTTATAATCAGAAATATCTTGCAAGAATCTTATCCAATTCGCCGCTTTCCTTGATTTCAGCAAGAGCCTTGTTTACGCTTTCAACAAGCTTTGTGTTGCCCTTCTTGATGCATACGCCGAACTCTTCGGGAGTTTCGTCAGCGCCCTGAATCCAGGTCTGCTCGTAGATTGTGCCTTCGCCGAGGTAGCTCTGAGCTACTGTGCTGTCGCAGATTATAGCGTCAAGACGTCCGTTTTCAAGGTCGCTGAAAACGTCGATAACCTTTGCGTACTCAAGGGGCTCAAAGGTAATTCCGTTCTTGTCTGCATAGTCTGTGATGTAGAAATCGGAGGTTGTTTCCTCCTGATAGCCTACTCTCTTTCCTGCAATTTCATCAAGTGAAGCAGGCTTGTAGTCCGAATCCTTAAGAGAAACGAGGCACTGGAAGTTCTGGATATAGGGAGTAGAGAAGTCGTAGTTTACGGTTCTTTCGGGAGTGATTGTAACTGCGGAGATGATGCAGTCGTAATCGCCCTTGTCAAGACCTGCGAAAATTCCGTCCCAGCCTGTGTTGATAAGCTCAACCTCAACGCCCAGCTTTTCGCCGATAGCCTTTCCAAGCTCAACGTCTACGCCGATAGGAGTAACGCCGTCTGTATCAAAGTACTCGAAGGGCGGGTAGCCGATTTCAGCGCCGATTGTAAGCTTTCCCTTTGTGGCAGTACCAATGTCGCCGGTTTCTTCGGTGACAGCGTCAGCAGCCTTTGTTTCCTCTGCTTCGGTTTCTGCGGGAGCGCTATTGCCGCAGCCTGCAAAGGTAAGTAATGAAGCCGCAGCTGTAAAAGCTGCGATAGTCTTTCTGAATTTCATTTTTGTTTCTCCTCCGTTTTGTTTTTGTTTGTTCTTTTGATTTTATACGGTATAAATACCGAATATTTATAGGTTAAATGTAGCACATTTTAAGTTGCTTGTCAACGAATTTTGCAATTTCTTTCCTTTAAATATTCATATTTTACAAATATCATTAAAAAGCGCCCCTGTTTACTCTTATTTTTAGGCATTTTTATGCCGGCGCTCAATATGCGTTTGTAATAACTCCTCCGCCTACAACTATATCTCCGTCATAAAAGACCGCTCTCTGTCCGGGAGTTACAGCCCTTTGCGGCGTATCAAACTCGATTTTAACTCCGCCATTTTCAAGAGGGTAGAGTGTACAGGGCTGCTCCTTCATACGGTATCTTGTCTTTGCGGCGCAGCGAAGCGGCGCTGTAAGGCTTTCTACCGCTATCCAGTTCACATCGTTCACAATTGTGTTCTTTGTGAACAAATCCTCGCTTCCGCCCAGTACAAGGGTATTCTCCGCCATATTCTTGCTTACAACGTAGGCGGGCTTTCCGAGAGCGATTCCAAGCCCCTTGCGCTGCCCCACGGTGTAGCCTATAAGTCCTCCGTGACGTCCCACAACCTTGCCGCTTGTATCAACAACATCTCCGGCGGGGTACGCTTTTCCTGTTTCCCGCCGTATAAAACCTGCATAATCCCCGTCGGGAACAAAGCAAATATCCTGACTGTCCGGCTTGTCTGCATTCACAAGCCCGTATTTTCTTGCAAGCTCCCGTACCTCGGATTTCTTCATCTCTCCAAGGGGAAAAAGAATGTGGGAAAGCTGCTCCTGCGTAAGGTCGCAGAGGACGTAGGACTGGTCCTTGTCGTTTTCTCCCTCCTCGGAAACCGCCTTGCGAAGCAGCCACCTGCCCCTTTCGGGACTGTACTCAATCCGTGCATAGTGCCCCGTAGCGATATAGTCACAGTCCAGCGCCCTCGCCCGTTCAAGCATAGCCTCGAACTTGATGAACCTGTTGCAGTCGATACAAGGATTAGGTGTAAGCCCCTCCTCATAGCTTCTGATAAAGCGGTTTATAACCTTTTCTCTGAAAATATCCCTGAAATTGTAGACGTAGTGCATAACCCCGAAGCGGGCGGCAACCTCTCTTGCGTCCTGAATGTCGCTGAGGGAGCAGCAGCTTCTTCCCGCAGGAGTATCCTCCTCCTCGCCGTGAAGCCGCAGAGTTACGCCTATAACCTCGTACTTTTCCTTTAAAATCACAAGAGCCGCCGAGCTGTCAACTCCGCCGCTCATAGCCACCATAACCTTTTTCAAGCCGTTTTCCTTTCTGTTCCTGATTTTCTATAATATGAACGATTATAGTTCGTTCTTTTCCTCTGTTTTTTCTTCCTTTTGGGCAGTACCTTCTTCTCCCGCTCCTGTTTCCTTTTCCTCGCCCTTGGTGCAGTCCTGCATATTCTCAGCCTTTGCTTCCTGCCGGGACTTTTCCTGCTCCTGCTTATCGTGAACCTTGTTCATAATCACAAGAACTGCGTACATCAGAGCAAGAGCGCCAAGGCCGCATATTGCCGCAATAAATACGCTTCCGAAGCCCTCGGCAGCAGAAGTACTGCCCAAAGATAAAAGCTTATATAAACACATAAAATCGCTTCCTTTAAAATTACTGCCCCTTTATTCTACTATTATTAGCGCCTGTTGTCAACATTTTTCTTCCGCCACAGCCTTATCACAACATTTTCAGTTGATTTTTCTGTTATAATATGGTATACTAAGTTCATGCTATTTTTGAAAGGAAGTTATTATGTATACAGCCAACGAAAATCGTTACAACGGAATGATATACCGCCGCTGCGGAAGAAGCGGGCTTAAGCTGCCCGTGGTTTCCCTTGGACTCTGGCAGAATTTCGGCTATAAGGACAGCTTCGACAATATCGAGAGAATGTGCCGTACCGCCTTTGACCTTGGAATCTGCCATTTCGACGCCGCCAACAACTACGGCAGCCCCTACAACGGCTCAGCAGAGGAGAATTTCGGAAAGGTTCTTGACAGAGGACTTCGCCCTTACCGTGACGAGCTTTGTATCTCCACAAAGGCGGGCTACGATATGTGGCCCGGTCCCTACGGCGACAAGAACGGCTCCCGCAAGTACCTTACCGCATCCCTCGACCAGAGCCTTAAGCGAATGAAGCTTGACTACGTTGATATTTTCTACCACCACGTTTTCGACCCGGAAACTCCCGCAGAGGAAACCGCTCTTGCTCTTGATAATGCAGTAAGACAGGGCAAGGCGCTTTATGTTGGAATTTCCAACTACAACAAGGCGCAGACCGAGGAAATCCTCGCAATTTTCAGAGAACTGCACACTCCCTTTGTTCTGAATCAGCCCTCCTACTCCATGCTGAACAGATGGATTGAACGGGACGGACTTGATAAATACGCAAAGGAACAGGGCTTCGGTCTTGCGGTATTTTCTCCCCTTTATCAGGGCTTCTTAACCGACCGTTATCTTAAGGGCGTTCCCTCGGATTCAAGAATAGGCAAGGGCAATACATGGATTGCAAAGGAACTCAATGAGAAAATGCTTGCAAAGCTTAACGCTCTCAATGCTATTGCACAGGAGCGGGGACAGGAGCTTGCACAGATGGCTTTGTCCTGGGTTCTCTCCAACGAAAGCGTAACAACCGTACTTGTAGGCGCAAGCTCACCCGAGCAGATTAAAAAGAACGTTGCCTGCGTTTCAAAGCTCGCATTTACAGATGAAGAAAAGGAAAGAATAGAAAGCGTGCTGAACAGCTGATGAAGATAGTAGTAGTTTCCGACACCCACAGGGACAAGGACGTTCTGTTCGATATAATAAGCCGCAACCGTACTGCCGACCTGTTCATACACTTAGGCGACGGGGAGGACGAGTACGAGGACGCAAGAATGGTTTTCCCCGAAATCGCCTTTATCTATGTGCGGGGCAACAACGACTGGGGAATGTACCCGCCGAATCAGCGGATAACCCTCTGCGGCCACGGTATCTATATGTGCCACGGTCACAGTTTCGACCGCAGCAGCCTGAAAAGCTTCCTTGCCGCAACCGCAAAAGTGAACAAGTGCGATATTGCCCTTTTCGGCCATACCCATGTACCGGTAAGCGAGGAGGTAAACGGTGTGCATATCTTCAACCCCGGAAGCCCCCACCTGCCTCGGGGAGGAAATCCACCCACCTACGGGATAATAAATCTGTCGGAGGACGGGAAAGCGGAGTTCCTGCACAAAGAAATCAAATAAAAAGGAGAAAAATATTGAAAGAACCGTTAGTAAGAAAGAAAATCGGGGCGGGCGTAAGCTTTTCCGCCATTACCGATAACCGCTATAAGCTTAATAAGATTTCCGTGCTTTTTATGTGCAGGCTGACTGAAAGGACGGCTGCTGTTAATGCCCTTGTACCAAGCCTTTTATCCTTTTGCTGCAATCGCTTCAACACAATGGCAGCGCTGAATAAAAAGCTTGCGGGTATGTATTCCGCAAGTCTGGGCTGCTTTGCAAGGAAGGCGGGAGACGTTCAGTACGTTGGTCTTAATATAGCCGCAATAGACAGCCGCTACGCAATCGACGGCGAGGATATTGCAACAGAGGCGGCTAAGCTGCTTTGCGACTGCCTTTTTGACCCATATCTTCCCGATGGACTTTTCCCCGAAAAGAATGCAGAGCTTGAAAAGCAGAATCAGATTGACGATAATAACGCAGATATAAACAACAAGTCCGTTTACGCTTACCGAAAAGCCTGCGCTGCGGCGTACAAGGGTGAGCCTGCGGCGATAAACTCCCTCGGCGAGAACAGCGATATTGAGAAAATAACCCCAAAAGCGGCGCTTGAAGCATATCGCAGTATGCTTGAAACAATGAACGTTGAGATAATCTGCGCAGGCTGCGGCGATTTCGCTTATGCAGAAAAAATATTCTCTGAAGCCTTCGGAAAAATAAAGAGGGCAGGGGAGCAGGACTTATTCTCAGCGCCCAGCAAGCCGAGAGCCGAGGTCCAGCGCATCACCGAAACCCTCGACGTTGAGCAGTGCAAGCTTGTTATGGTTTTCAAGCATGATTATGAAAACCAGCCCGCCCTTATGGTAATGTCAATGCTGTACGGCGGTACGGAATCCTCAAAGCTTTTCACGGTAATAAGGGAAAAAATGTCCCTTTGCTACTACTGCTGCTCAAGAACAGACGAATTCAAGAAAGCTATGACGGTGGAGTGCGGAATTGACACAAAGAACCTTGAAAAGACCGAAAGCGGCTGTATAAAGCTTCTCGAAGATATTGCAAAGGGCGATTTTACCGATGAGGAGATAAAGAACACAAAGCTATATATCCTGAACCTGCTCCGTGCGGTTTACGACAATATCAACAGCGTTTCAAGCTGGTACCTTACGGGCATACTGAAAAAGGAGATAATTTCCCCCGAGGAAATGGCTGAGCGTATAAACGCTGTTACAAGGGAAGAAATAGCGGAAGCGGCGGCTTCAATGAAGCTGGACACCGTTTATGTGCTTGCTCCGGAAGCGAAAGGAGAGGAAGAATAAGCCTTGGAAAAAAGAGTAATTGAAAGCAGCCGTTTAGGCGAAAAATATACTGTTATAAAGCATGACAGCGGGCTTACAATCTGCCTGTACCCAATGGAAAAGTACAGCTCCGCCTTTGCGATTTTCGGAACAAAGTACGGCTCTGTTGATACCGTGTTCAAGACGGATTCCGACAAGGATTATGTTACCGTACCCGAAGGAATTGCCCACTATCTTGAGCATAAGCTTTTTGAAAACGACGACAGCGGCGGCGCTATGGAGCAGTTCGCTGCAACGGGAGCCAGCTGCAATGCATACACAACCTTTGACGCTACCGCCTACTATTTCGGCTGTACAGATAAATTCGGGGAAAATCTGCGTATTCTGCTGAATTTCGTACAGAACCCATATTTTACTGCTGAAAGCGTAGAAAAGGAGCGGGGAATAATCGGTCAGGAAATCAAGATTTACCTTGACGACCCGGGCTGGCGGGTGTTCTTCAACGGACTTAACGCCCTCTACCACAACAACCCCGTACGAATTGATATTGCAGGAACGACGGAGAGCATACAGCAGATTGACGAAAACCTGCTTTACCGCTGCTACAACACCTTCTACAATCTGAACAATATGGTTTTATCTATTGCGGGCAGGTTCGACCCTAAGGAGGCTCTTGCAATCTGCGACGAGCTTCTGAAAAAGTCGGAGGACAAGGGGCTTTCGGTAATAATTCCCGAAGAGCCGGAGGAGGTTAAGGAAAAGCGTGTTGTCCAGCAGCTTTACTGCGCCGTACCCCTGTTTCAGCTTGGCTTTAAAAATCGCAGTTACGAGGAGCGGGAGGCAAGGCGGCAGTACATTATCCACAACATAATGCTTGAAGCGGCGCTCGGCGACTTCTCTCCCTTCTACAGCCGCCTTTACGACAGCGGCCTTATAAACGACACCTTCAGCTTAGGGGTTACAATGGGCAGAGGCTTCTTTATTCCTATGGCAAGCGGAGAATCCCGTGACCCGGATAAGGTCTGCGAGGAAATGAAGCAGGAGCTTTCACGGCTTAAAAAAGAGGGAATACCGAGGGAAAGCTTCGATATTGTAAAGAAAATGACCTACGGTGAGCTGCTGAGCGGCTTCGGTACGGTTGCAAATGTGGCAAAGGGGGCTATGAACGCTCAGTTCGGCGGAATCAGCCTTTACGACAGCCTTGAAATGGCGGCGAATGTAAGCTATGAGGACGTAATGACCGCCCTCAGGGAGCTTGACCCCCAAAACAGCAGTCTTTCAATAATAGAGCCTCCCGAAAAGAAAGGAGAAGCAGGTAATGTTTAAGCTTCTTAAAAATGCAATTGAATTTCCGAATCTTTTTTCGGGAGAAATTGAGATAAATCCTACTGCAATAAGCATATTCGGCTACGAGATAAAGTGGTATGCGATAATTATTGCACTTGGGCTTATCCTTGCGGTGGTGTACTGCACCATCAGAGGAAAAAAGTACGGACTTACAGGCGATGATATTTTTGACGTTGCGCTGTTCGGCGGTATTGCTGGCTTTTTAGGCGCCAGAATTTACTATGTTATTTTCTGGAATCTGAATCCCGAAAACACCTATAAATACGACATTATAACCACCTTTACCGAAATCCACAACGGCGGTCTTGCAATCTACGGCGGAATAATTTTCGGCGTACTTGCGGGCATTATCGTCTGCAAAATCAAAAAAACTCCGATTCTCCCCATAATGGATATGGGCGGAACGGGCTTTCTTATCGGGCAGGCGATAGGCAGGTGGGGCAACTTCGTAAATCAGGAAGCCTTCGGCGCTCCTACTGCGGGAAATCTCCCCTGGGGAATGACAGGAACCATAATTTCCCAGTACCCCGAGGTTATCGAAGCCCAGAACGCTCTCCCCGCAGGAGAATACGCCCTTGTGCACCCCTGCTTTTTATACGAAAGCCTTTGGTGCGGACTTGGAATACTGGTTATCCACTTCCTGCTGTCAAGAATACAGACCTTTGACGGGGAGCTGTTCTTATACTATGTAATATGGTACGGTACGGGAAGAGGCTTTATCGAGGGACTGAGAACCGACAGCCTCTATATAGGACCCTTAAGAGTTTCCCAGCTTTTGGGCTTCGCTTCTGCGCTGTTCTGCCTTATTCTTCTGATTTACTTCAAGGTGAAGATAAGCAAGAATACCGAGTATAAGCGCTGGAAGGATACTCCCGAATGTGCAGAAAGGCAGGAGAAATACTATACTGCAATAAAGAACGAGGAAGAAACGGAAAAGGCTCTTAAGGCTATGAAAAGGGCTGAAAAGAACGATGTAAAGGCTGTAAGCATATTTGACGATATTGACGAGGAGGAGAAAAAATAATGGCTATTGTAATTGACGGAAAGGCAGTTTCTGCAAAGGTTAAGGAGCAGGTTCGTGCAGAAATCGAGCGTGAGGGCTTAAAGGTAGGGCTTGCGGTTGTAATCGTAGGCAATAATCAGGCAAGCAGAGTTTATGTGAACAACAAGAAAAAGGCTTGCGAGGTCTGCGGAATAAAGTCCTACGAGTACGCTCTCCCCGAGGAAACTACGGAAGAACAGCTTCTTGAACTGGTTGACACCCTTAACGCCGACAAGAACATCAACGGAATTTTAGTTCAGCTACCGCTGCCCAAGCAGATTAACGAGGAAAAAATAATCGAGCGTATCGCTCCCGAAAAGGACGTTGACGCCTTCCACGCAGTAAATGTAGGCAAGATTATGATAGGTAACTACGCTTTCCTGCCCTGCACTCCAGCAGGCGTTATGGAGCTTATCCACAGCACAGGCACCGAGGTTTCGGGCAAGGAATGCGTGGTAATCGGACGTTCAAATATTGTGGGAAAGCCTATGGCTATGCTGCTTCTCCACGAGAATGCAACGGTAACTATCTGCCACTCACGGACAAAGAATCTTGCAGAGGTCTGCCGCCGTGCGGATATTCTTGTAAGCGCAGTAGGCAGGGCTGACTTCGTTACTGCCGATATGGTAAAGGAAGGGGCAGTCGTAATTGACGTAGGAATGAACAGAAACGCAGAGAACAAGCTTTGCGGCGATGTAAAGTATGACGAGGTTGAAAAGAAGGCTTCCTATATCACCCCCGTTCCCGGCGGCGTTGGTCCTATGACCATTGCTATGCTTATGAAAAACACTCTCATGGCAAAGAGAATACAGGGCTGATGAGAAAAAGCAGTAATCCCCTTATTGCGGGAATCGTACTTACTATTGTATTCTGCTATCTTATCTGGTACTTTTGCGCCGAGGGTATGTGGAATCCCGCTACGGTGGTTGTTCTTATTCTTATTGCAGGACTTGCGGCGGGGCAGTATTTCATACATTTCAAGTTTTTCAGAGCCGAGAAGCGACAGCTTCCTGCAAAAAGAAAAATAAAAAAATAAAAATCGAAAAACGGTATTGACAAAATCGGCTGATTGTACTATAATAGAATTAGAATAATTCTAAATCGGAGGCGCTTATGACAGCTCAGCGGCAGTTGATACTGAAAATAATTAGAAGCTCAAAGCGCCATTTAAGCGCCGAGGAGATATTCATTGAAGCAAGGGAAGAGCTGCCGGGAATCGCTATGGCAACGGTATATAACAGCCTCAAATACCTTTGCGACGAGGGCTATATCAGGAAGTATTCGAGAAGCGGCGAGGCGGATTTTTACGACAAGACCACAATGCCCCACGGACATCTTATCTGCGAGGGCTGCGGAAAAATTCTGGACATAAACACCGACGAAATCAGGGAAAGCATTGAAAAAACCGCCGGAGCGCATATTAACAGCTACGAGCTGAGCGCCCGCTATTTCTGCGAGCGCTGTAAAACAGGCAAATTGCCGTAAGGCAAAATTATAAATCAAGGAGAAAAATACTATGGAACTCAAAGGCTCAAAAACAGAAAAGAACTTAATGACCGCTTTTGCGGGCGAATCCCAGGCAAGAAACAAGTATACATACTTTGCTTCTGTTGCTAAGAAGGAAGGCTACGAACAGATTGCAGCTATCTTCGAGGCTACCGCTAACAACGAAAAGGAGCATGCTAAGCTTTGGTTCAAGGCTTTAGGCGAGCTCGGCGATACCGCTAAGAACCTTGCAGCAGCTGCTGACGGCGAAAACTACGAATGGACAGATATGTACGACACATTCGCAAAGGAAGCTGAGGAAGAGGGTTTTACAACTCTTGCAGCTCAGTTCAAGGCAGTTGCAGCTATCGAAAAGGCTCACGAAGAGCGTTACCGTGCACTTCTCAACAACATTGAGATGCAGAAGGTATTTGAAAAGAGCGAGGAGACAATGTGGGAATGCCGCAACTGCGGACATCTCGTAATCGGCAAGAAGGCTCCCAAGATTTGCCCCGTATGTATGCATCCCCAGAGCTTCTTTGAAGTAAGAAAAGAGAACTATTGATTATAGTGCAAAATGCGAAGTGCCGCAGGTGTTGAGCCTGCGGCATTTTTGGTGTGGTGGTGGGGGAAGTGAAGACTTCCGGCTAAGCCTGTGCGGCGGCTTTGCCGCCGCAAGAGGTGCGCGCCGCGCTAAAGCGCGGCGCGCGCGATACTTCCGAGTACCGCAAAACCCGC
>JBJERK010000204.1:9012-11855 GCA_051882255.1 Ruminiclostridium sp. | reverse complement strand
AGAAAAAGCTTTTCAGCGAGAGTAATGCAAGGTTTATGAGGGAAATGGCGGAAACCTATTACAGATAATACAATGGGCTGTTGCAGCAAACGCTGCAACAGCCCATTTCAGCTTGTCGAAAAAGTCTTTTTGATAAGAAAAGAATATTGAATAATGAATAATTGTGGTATCGGCTTCGCCGATTGTTCTGAAAATGCGATTGTTACACACAATTTTAAATTCGTGCCCGAAGGGCACACCATATTTATTCACTTTTCAATATTCATTATTCTTTATTCATTAAGATAAATCCTGTTTACAGGGTTTATCGACAGTATTATCCCTTAGCCCCGTTCACAAATGCCTCCAGCACCTCGGGGTACTGCCATTCCAGCGTGGTGAGCTTAAGCATACCGAAGGTTTCTTGGCTGGTGAAGGCGTGGTTGTCCCACCAGAGACAGGGAACGCCGATTGAGCGGGCGGACTTGGTGAAGTACTGCGCCCAGTCAACACGGGATTCAAGGTTGTCCTTGTCCATAGCGCCTGTTTCGCCGATAATTACGGCAATTCCCTTATCGACAAGGTTTTCCTTTAAGCTTCTTACCATATCGTCAATATCACGGGTTGAAGCTTCCTTTTCGGACATAAATCTCTTTCCGCCGTTCTTGTTCAGGGCGAAGTTGTAGGGGATGTAGGCGTGAACGGAAACGATAATTTTATCGTCGTTTTCGGGCAGCTCAAGATTTTGCAGCACGGTATCCGAGTATTTTGCAGCATAGCCGGGTATCATAAGGTGGCGCTTTGCGTTATTGCCGCCGGAGGAACGGACAGTTTCAATAAAGGCGGCGTTTACAGCGTTTATAACGTCGTAGGCCTCCTGATTGCCCTCGCTCCATTCCATATCCGTACCAACCATACGAGGCTCGTTCTGACCCTCGAAAATAAGGTGCTCATCGTAGTTCTTGAAGGTCTCGGCTATCTGTGACCATACCTTTATTTCGGTTTCAACCGCTCTGTCCTTGTTGTCGGCAAAGGTGTGGTTCCAGTCCTCGTGGTGGACGTTAAGAATTACAAAGGTTTCGCCGTCGATTGCGTAGTCAACGATTTCCTTTACTCTCGCCATCCATTCCGGGTCGATGTTCTGCTCCTCGTCCATGTGGTTGTACCATGTGGTGGGGATTCTTATTACGTTAAAGCCCGCCGCCTTAACGGTTTCTATCATTTCGTCGGTTATGTATGGAGCGCCCCATGACCTTTCGCTGGACAGGTCTTTTGCGCCTGTAGCGTCCAGGGTATTTCCCAGATTCCAGCCCACTCTCATCTCGCTTACAAGTTCAACTGAGCTTATATCCCTGATTGCTGCGGGAGCTTCTCCTGCTGGCGAATCCGCTTCCGTACCCTCGGGAGAGCCGCCGCAGGAGGAGAGCATTAATGCCGCCGATATAGCTGCTGCGGCTATTTTTGCAAATTTCATAACAGTTCGTCCTTTCATTGTTCTTTTTAATATACATATATGTACATTAATTTTAACATAAAGCAGGGCGGTTTGCAATTGTTACAAATGCATAAAAACAAAAAGAAAAATTTATTTATAATGCAGAATTACGAAGCTTGGCATACTGCACAAAAAACACGCTTTTAATATGCAGAAAATCAACAAATCACTATCTTGGGGCAGGTTGTGTAAACCTTTACTATTGACATAAAGGGCAAAGTATGATATACTTATTTTAATCAAAATTGCGTTTTTCGCGGAAAGGCAAGGGATTTATGGCAGAACTTACTAAGGAAATTAACGCTCCCGCAGGCGAAGCCGGCTACTACGAGGACGAGTTCGGACTTTCGCTAAAAATCTATCTCGGAGCAAGATTTATTTTTTACGTTATCGGTATTTTTATGATTTTAGGCGCGCTTGTGTGCCTTGGCACAGGAGTTACATATTTTGATGAGCTTGTAAGCACAGCTACCGGCTATTCCGCTACAAATGTGGACGCTAATTTCTACGGCTACCAGATTTGTATGTTTGTTCAGACAGCTTACACAATTTTAAGCGCGGCTGCGGTTGCTCTCCTCTACATAAAGAGAAGCAAGCTTTTCGCCTTTATCGACCTTGGTCTGTTTGTTGTGCTTATGGGCGTAATGTTTGCAATGGGTGCGGCTGACCTGCTCACAAACGGCTCCGTATGGGCTGTTTACCTTGTTCTGAACCCGGTAATTTCCTTTATCGCGCTGTTTGCCGGCAAGCATTTCAAGTATATGCCGTTTATTTAAGAGAGGAGCTGCTGACAGATGATTTTAGGATTATTTTTAGACGGTGTCGGAATCCCGATTGTACCTTATGTATTTATGATTTTAAGCGTTTTTGTGCAGATTGGCGGTTTTGCCTTCCTTATTTACAGGCACAGAACCACAAAGAGCATGGACGCAGTCAATACAGAGCAGCTTAGTAAAGTAACCCATATCGTTGGGCTTATCTTTATCATTTATGCAGTGCTTGAGCTTATCGGCGCAGCTGCCTGCATTACAGCCAACAATGCATGCCGCGGCTGCTATCACTACCCCGCAGGAACTCCCTGTATGTTCTGCGACGGTAAGGGTGCAAACACACACTCCGTGGCTTCCGATCTGCTTATGCTGGGAATTTATTTCGACGCATTTATCGTTAACAGCTATGTTGTTGCTGCGATAAATACAGTCAAGGATTTCCTTGCGGCTAAGAAAATCAATTTATAAGAAAACCGGGGGAGGCGAAAGCCTCCCTTTTTTGTGTAAGAAAGACCGGGTGCGTTGCTGTGGAGCGCCGCCGCTTTAGCGGCGGCGCTCTTTTGGGCGGCGGCTTCGCCGCCGCCCGTCCCGCCCCGCTT
>JBJERK010000204.1:0-8912 GCA_051882255.1 Ruminiclostridium sp. | reverse complement strand
TGCGGGGCGGGCGGGTCTGCTGTTATGTGGGTAGGGCGGCTGCTTCAGCAGCCGCAATTGTTTTGCTGCCCCATATCTGTTGATTTTCGTGGGTGTGGGTGTTTTGGCAGATTGCGCCGCCGCTTTAGCGGCGGCGCTCTTTTGGGCGGCGGCGAAGCCGCCGCCCGTCCCGCCCCGCTTTGCGGGGCGGGCGGGTCTGCTGTTATGTGGGTAGGGCGGCTGCTTCAGCAGCCGCCCTATTCATTCTTCCTTCTGTTGCTTTAAAGTTTTACCGTCTCAAAATTATTTTCAAACTTCCCCCATTTCAATTGACAAAAAGGCGGTAAAGGTAGTATAATATTTTCGGAACAAAGTATGCCAAAGGGCGGAAAGGAACGACCAATATGACAATTACACAGAAAATACTTGCAAAGGCGGCAGGACTTAAAAGCGTAAAGCCGGGACAGCTTATAAAAGCTAAGCTTGATATGGTTCTCGGTAACGATATTACAAGCCCTGTTGCTATTAATGAATTTGAGAAAAACGGCTTCTCTTCGGTTTTCAGCAAGACAGGAATTTCCCTTGTTATGGACCATTTTACGCCCAATAAGGATATAAAGGCGGCGGGTCTTACAAAGCAGTGCCGCAGCTTCGCCCGCAAATACGATATACAGAATTTCTTTGACGTGGGCGAAATGGGTATTGAGCACGCCTTACTGCCCGAAAAAGGTCTTATAGCTCCCGGAGAATGTTGTATCGGCGCAGACAGCCATACCTGCACATACGGCGCTCTTGGCGCATTTTCCACAGGCGTAGGTTCAACGGATATGGCGGCAGGAATGGCAACAGGAGAAGCCTGGTTCAAGGTTCCCTCTGCTATTAAGTTCGACCTTACCGGAGAGCTTCCCGAAAACGTAAGCGGAAAGGACGTTATCCTTCACATTATCGGCATGATAGGCGTTGACGGCGCTCTGTATAAGTCAATGGAGTTTACCGGAGATGGTCTTAAATCCCTTTCAATGGACGACCGTCTTACTATTGCAAATATGGCTATTGAGGCAGGCGGCAAGAACGGGGTATTTGAGGTTGACGATATTACAAGAGAGTATCTGAAAGACCGTGTTACAAGGGAATGGACTGCATTTTCCGCCGACAGCGACGAGGACTACGAGCAGGTAATACATATAAATTTAAGCGAATTAAAGCCTGTTGTGGCATTTCCCCACCTGCCCGAAAATACAAAAACTCTTGACGAAATAACCGAAAAGGTAGTTATAGACCAGGCGGTTATCGGCTCCTGCACCAACGGAAGAATTTCCGATATGCGGGCGGCGGCGAAGATACTGGAGGGCAAGCACGTTGCAAAGGACGTCCGCTGTATCGTTATTCCTGCAACCCAGAGCGTTTATTTGCAGTGCATCAAAGAGGGGCTTGCCGAAATTTTTATTAATGCAGGCTGCGTTTTCAGCACTCCCACCTGCGGTCCCTGTCTTGGCGGTCACATGGGTATCCTTGCGGCAGGTGAAAGAGCAATTTCCACCACAAACAGAAACTTTGTGGGCAGAATGGGACACGTCGATTCCGAGGTTTACCTTGCAAGCCCCACGGTTGCAGCAGCAGCGGCATTAAAGGGCTATATCGGCGCAGACATTTTAGACTGAAAGGACTGATTTTATGGTAAAGCACGTTATAATCTGGAAGCTTAAGGACGAGTTTTCCGCCGAGGAAAAGAAAGAAATCGCAAAGCGCATAAAGTCAGGACTTGAGGGCTTAAAGGGAGTTATTGAAGGCTTAGAGGAAATAACCATATATGCCGACCTTTTAGGAAGCTCCACCGGCGACCTTATGCTTGACAGCCTTTTTACAGACGAAAAGGCGCTTAAGGCTTACGCAACCCACCCCAAGCACGTTGAGGTTGCAGACAGGGACGTAAGACCCTATACCGCAGTACGCAGCTGCGCAGATTTTATTGTAAAGTGAGGGATACTGTATGAACGCACACGGAAAAGTTCACAGATACGGCGATAATATAGATACGGACGTAATAATTCCTGCACGGTATCTTAATACCGCTGACCACAAGGAGCTTGCCTCCCACTGTATGGAGGACATAGACAAGGAGTTCACAAAGAAGGTAAACGAGGGCGATATTATTGCAGCAGGAGCAAATTTCGGCTGCGGAAGCTCAAGAGAGCACGCTCCGATTGCTATTAAGGCAAGCGGGATTTCCTGCGTTATCGCTTCAACCTTTGCCCGTATCTTCTACCGCAACGCAATAAATATCGGTCTGCCTATTCTTGAATGTAAGGAAGCGGCAGAGGATATTGAGGACGGGGACGAGCTGGATATTGACTTTGATACGGGAGTTATTACAAACGTTACAAAGGGCAGAACCTATAAGGCTGAGCCTTTCCCCGATTTTATAAAGGAAATTATTTCAGCAGGGGGACTGCTCAACTCTATAAAGAAATAATGAATATTGAAAACCCAATAACGAATAATGAATAATTATGGTATCGGCTTGCGCCGATGATTTTAATCAGAAAAGATATTGTATGAATATGCTCATTAAGGCGGTGTTGCCTTAAATCACGCCCGAATGGCGCACCTTAATTATTCGTTCTTCTTTATTCGTTATTCATTATTCATTAATATTAGCTTCAATAGTAGGGAATAAATAAATGCTTATAAAGAGGGTAATATATTATGGAAAAAAAGATTGCAGTAATAAAGGGCGACGGAATAGGTCCGGAAATTGTCGATGAAGCAATAAAGGCGCTTGAAAAGGTCGCAGGGGTTTTCGGTCATAAATTCGATTACAGATACGTTCTTATGGGTGGCTGTGCAATTGACGAGACGGGAGTACCCCTGCCCGAAGAAACGGTTGAAATCTGTAAAAGCAGCGACAGCGTTCTTTTAGGTGCAGTAGGCGGTCCCAAGTGGGACAAGGGCAAAGGCTCCGCCCGCCCCGAAGCGGGACTTCTCGGAATAAGAAAGGCATTAGGTCTTTTCGCAAATCTCCGCCCAGCCAAGCTTTTAAAGCCCCTTTCCGCTGCCTGCCCCTTAAAGGCGGGAGAAACGGGAGGAATTGACCTTCTTATCGTCAGAGAGCTTATCGGCGGCGCATATTTCGGCGACAGAAAGACCTATGTTGACGAGAACGGCCATAAGACCGCAGTTGACGAGATGAAGTACAGCGACTACGAGATTGAGCGTATCTGCCGTGTGGCTTTTGACCTGGCTAAAAAGCGCAGAGGCAAGGTTACAAGCGTTGACAAGGCAAACGTTCTTGATTCCTCAAGGCTCTGGCGGGAAATTGCCCATAAGGTACGGGAGGAGTTCCCCGAGGTTGAGTACGAGGATATGCTGGTGGACAACACCGCTATGCAGCTTGTTCACAATCCTATGCAGTTTGACGTTATTGTTACGGAAAACCTTTTCGGCGACATTCTCTCCGACGAGGCTTCCATGATTACCGGCTCTCTTGGTATGCTTCCCAGCGCTTCTCTCGGCAGCAGTGCTCCCGGACTTTACGAGCCTATTCACGGCTCTGCCCCCGATATTGCGGGACAGGACAAGGCTAACCCGATTGCAACCATACTTTCGGCGGCTATGATGCTTCGCTTTGATTTTTCTATGCAGGCTGAGGCTGACGCTATCGAAAGAGCAGTTGACGAGACCCTTGCAGAGGGCTACAGAACAGCCGACATTATGAGCGAGGGCTGTAAGCTGGTAGGCTGCAAGGAAATGGGAAGTATAGTAGCAGGAAAAATAAGAGCATAAGAAAAACAAAAGGAGATTAAGATATGACCGTTTATGAGCTTCAGCAGAAAATTCTGAAAATAAAGAAGGAAAAGGATATTGCAATTCTTGCACACAGCTACGTTGCAAAGGAGATAACAGAGGTTGCAGACGTTGTTGGGGATTCCTTTGCCCTTAGCCGCAAGGCTACCGAAATCGAGAGCAAGAATATTATTCTCTGCGGCGTGCATTTTATGGCGGAAACCGCAAAAATGCTGAATCCCGACAAGAGAGTTTTCCTCGCAAATGAGCAGGCGGGCTGTCCTATGGCGGAGCAGTTCATGCCAGAAGAAATCGAGTATTTCAAGAACGCCGAGCCTGACCGTGCGGTGGTTGCCTATATCAACACAACAGCGGCGCTTAAGGCGGTCTGCGATGTCTGCGTAACATCTTCTTCTGCGGTAAATATCGTAAAGAAAATGGAAGCCCGGAAAATCCTCTTTATCCCCGACTGCAACCTTGGCGCTTACGTTCAGCAGCAGGTTCCGGAAAAGGATATAAAGCTGCTGAGAGGCGGCTGCCCTATTCACGCAGCAATTACCGAAAGGGAAGCCTTAGAGGCAAAGGAACGTCACCCGAATGCCTTACTGCTGGTTCACCCCGAATGTGTACCCGAGGTTGTAAGGCATGCGGATTACGTCGGCTCTACCTCGGGAATTATGGAATTTGCGAAAAAGAGCGACTGCAAGGAGTTTATCATAGGTACGGAAATCAGCATCGCCGAGCTTCTCCAGTACGACTGCCCCGACAAGAAGTTCTACACCCTTTCAAAGAATCTTGTGTGCAGGAATATGAAGATTACAACCCTTGTTGACGTCTACAACACCGCTATGGGCATAGACGACGGCTCAGCATTTGAGATTAAGATGACCGCTGAGGAGATTGAGAAAGCGAGAAAGCCGATTGATGAGATGCTGAGATTGGGCTGAGAGTTTTTGAGAGTTTTTGAGAGTTTGAGAAGTGAGCAAGGGGGCTGCTCGCCCCCTTGAACCCCTCGGGAGCGCGGCGGCGCTCCACCCGCAGGAAGCTTGATTACTGCATTGGTTTATGGGGCGCATTTTGATTCACATTCACGGGTTTTGTGGGCTGAATTGCTTTGGGGTAGATTGCCGAATAAAGAAGCGATGAGTTTTGGCTTATGTCCGCTGATGTTTGCCGACCCGCCCGCTTTGCGCGAAGCGGCTGAAAGTTTTCCGCGCAGCTTGCTGCGGTCCCTTCTTACAAAAGGGCTGAAAATCTTTTTTCTCATATTCTCAAAAATCTCAACTAATCTCACTAATCTCTGCAATCTCTCAAAAGGAGTCTTTATGAAGAAATACCGTGGGTTTTATCCGAGTACGAACTGCATAAACGAAGTGGCATACTATTTATATATACCTGAGGGAGAGCCTAAGTGCATTGTGCAGGTGGCGCATGGAATGTGTGAGCATGCGCTGATGTATTCGGACTTTTTCCGTTTTCTGGCGGAAAGGGGCTGCGTTGTGTGCGGGGCTGACGCTGTGGGACACGGGCTGTCGGTGCGGTGCAGGGAAGAGCTGGGATTTTTCGGGGAGAAAAACGGGTGGATATGCCTTGTACGGGATATGAAACGGCTTTCAGACATTGTAAGGAAGAAATATCCGAAGCTGCCCCTTTTCCTTATCGGACATAGTATGGGCAGCTTTATACTGCGGGAATATCTCACATGGTACGGGGAGGACATATCGGGAGCAGTCCTTATCGGCACAAGCGACGGCTTCGAGGGACAGCGGGCGCTGGTTGATATTGCAAGGCTTATGTGCCTTTACGATAAGGGAAAGTACCATAATAAGCTTGTAATGAAAGCGGGCTGCGCCTTTTTCTGCGGGAAAATGCATCTGCTTTCCGACGGCTGGGACTGGCTTTCAAGAAGTAAAATCCCGCAGAAGTATATGACTAAGCATAGCTTCGGCTATACGGCAAAGGGCTATTATGACATTATCACCCTGCTTGATGTTATTTCAACCCCGGACTGGACGGACAGCGTGCCGAAGGACCTGCCGATTCTGCTAATGAGCGGGCTTTCCGACCCGGTGGGAAACTGCGGGCGGGGAGTGGCGAAGCTTTACAAGCGGCTAAGCGGGGCAGGCTGCACAAAGGTTAAAGTAAGACTTTACAAGGGCGCAAGGCACATGCTGCTCCACGAAATAAACAGAAAACAGGTATATTCGGACATTTACAACTGGCTGGAAACAGTATTGAGAAGAGGAGAAAATGAAAAAACAGTATCTTGAAATAGGAAAAATCACAAAGCTTCAGGGGCTTAAGGGCGAGCTTCGGGTGCAGTTCTACTGCGATTATCCCGAAATGCTGGAGGAGTTCGAGACCCTCTATCTGGGCAAGGATAAGATTGCCGTTGAGCCTTTACGGGCAAGACATCTGAAAAACGACGTTGCGGTAATAAAGCTTAAAGGCGTTGATACCCCCGAAGCGGCGGAGAAGCTTATCGGGAAAATCCTGTACTTTGACCGTGAGGACGCAGAACTGCCCGAAAATACATGGTTCATACAGGACATTATCGGGCTTTCGGTCTACGACGCCGACAGCGGGAAATGCTACGGAACGGTTAAGGATATTTACCAGAACGGAAGCGCAGACGTGTATTCCGTAAAAACTCCCGAGGGTAAGGAGCTTATGTTTCCCGCAATCCCCGAGGTGCTGCTTGAAACTGATATTGAGGCGGGAAAAATTGTAATCCGCCCGCTCCCGGGGCTGTTCGAGGACGGGGAGGAAGTAAATGAGGATTGATATTGCTACCCTTTTCCCCGAAATGTGCGAGGCTGTACTTAGCGAAAGCGTTGTGGGCAGGGGCAGAAAGGCGGGGTTTATCGAGATAAACTGCCGCAATATAAGGGATTACACCCTGGACAAGCACCGCAGAGTTGACGATAAGGCCTACGGCGGAGGAACGGGTATGGTTATGCAGGCTCAGCCCGTTTACGACTGCATAATGTCCATAATAAGCGAGCTTGGTGAAAAAGCACAGCCACGGCTTATATATATGTCGCCCCAAGGAAGAACACTCAATCAGGAGATAGTAAAGGAGCTTGCCGGGGAGGAAAATCTTATTATACTTTGCGGGCATTACGAGGGGATTGACCAGCGTGTGCTTGACGAGTTGAACTTTGAGGAGATTTCAACGGGGGATTACGTTGTAACCGGCGGCGAGCTGCCTGCGATGATACTTGCGGACGCTGTCGCAAGGCTTCAGGAAGGAGTACTGCCCAACGAAGAGGCTTATTCGATAGAAAGCCATTACAACGGACTTTTAGAGCACCCGCAATATACCCGACCGGAGGAATGGCGGGGCAGGAGAGTGCCGGAGGTACTTATTTCGGGGCATCACGCCAACATAAAAAAGTGGCAGGAGGAAATGTCAGTTATGGTTACAGAAAGGAAACGTCCCGACCTTTTAGAGGAAAAATCGACGAAATAATACAGATTTATCTGAAAGCTGTTGAAAACTGTTGTCTATCTTGAATACTATATTTAAAAGTATTTATACATTTTCAACAATGCGCGGGCTCAAATTTAATTCACATTCAACGTAATTAGAGAATAATTCGGATTTAGGCGTAAAATCTGAAAAAATCTGTTGACTTAAAACTCGTATATGGATATACTTATTAGTGTAAACGATGCAGGGAGCTGCACAACAAAAGAGACAGCTAAAAGTATAAAATGGAGGGATTCTCATGTTTGTAAGAGAAGTTGAAGTTAAGAATCAGGTCGGACTTCATGCAAGACCCGCAACCTTTTTCATTCAGAAGGCTAACGAATACAAGTCTTCCATCTGGGTTGAAAAGGAAGAGCGCAGAGTAAACGCAAAGAGCCTTTTAGGTATTCTTTCACTTGGCATTGTCGGCGGTACTCCCATTCGCATTATCGCAGACGGTTCCGACGAACAGCTTGCTGTTGACGGCTTAACAAAGCTCATCGAAAGCGGCTTCGAGGAATAATAACGGTATATTGAAGCTAAGCCGTGCTTTTTGCACGGCTTTTGTTTTTTCGGAGAACTGGTGAGATATGAGAAAAGTAAGAAAATTGCTCATTCCTATATATATTATAATAGTATATTGTCTTTCCGGGTGCAGCAGTCCTGCATACGAGGGAAAAGAGCTTGTTGACAAGGCTGCAAAGCTGCATACGGAGCTTGAAAGCGCGCATATAGTACTCATGGACAACCTTACCGGCGAAACCTTACAGGAGATTACCTACCGCTTTGCGGGAGACGTTATGCAGTATATGTATATCGGCTGTGATCCGGAAACAGGGAAGACCTACTGCGAGTTCAACAACGGAACTGAGCTGGATACCATAACTCTGCCGGAGGAGACGGAGTGGGCCTGCGTTTCAAAGGGAAACGAGGGATATTACGGATACAGCCGTGCTTCAAGACATTATTTCGCCGACGGGACAAGACTGCTGGCGGATTATGATACGGCTGTAAGCGGCACTCATATCATTGAGGAAAACCTTTATCGGACGTTATACCTTGAATATGACAAGGAGAAGCTTTTGCAGTACAGCGCTCTTGCGGAGCTTGGAGAGTTTTCCGATTTTGATATGGAGTTCACTTTTGATACCGACGGTCAGTGCAGGCAGATATGGAACGGATATACTCTTTCCGACGGGACGAAGTACAGCTATTCTATCCGGATAAATCCGAGGGACGCGGCGCTGCCGATTGAGAGGACGCAGGAGAGAACGGTTATAGAGATTGAGTAGTATTGCTGCGCCGCCACTTTAGCGGCGCTCAGTCTGTCGATAAGCCGCCATCTGCGTCTGTCAACTCGTCATCGCTTTATATGGCGGCGTCCGTGCCGCCTTTGGGCGATGACTTTATTGCATCCTGCAACCTCATAACGGCAGGCACAAAGCCTAGCCGTTATGAGGTTTCCTAGCATCTGGCGGCTTCTCGGCAGCCTGAAATATTGCTTTTTTGACAAACTGTGCGCCGCCGCTTTAGCGGCGGCGCTAAAGCGGCGGCTTCGCCTCCTTCCGGCGCTTCGCGCCTTGCCGCGCGGAGCGCGGCATTTTGCGGCGGCTTCGCCGCCTTCCGGCGCTTCGCGCCTCGCCGCGCGGAGCGCGGCTTCCTGCGGCGGCTTCGCCGC
>JBJERK010000203.1:0-2907 GCA_051882255.1 Ruminiclostridium sp. | reverse complement strand
ATAGGTAGCCCAGCCCAGCGCCAGCTCCGAAAGGTCGCCTGTACCCACAACAAGCCCGTTCTGCTGATTTGCAATATCCATTAAAATCTGGGTTCTTTCCCTTGCCTGCCCGTTTTCGTAGACAACATTGTAGTTGTCTGCGCTATGACCTATATCCTCAAAGTGGCAGTTTACCGATTTTGCAATATCAATCTGCTTAAAGGTTACTCCGAGATACTCACAGAGGGCTTCTGCGTTGGTTCTGGTGCGGTTTGTTGTACCGAAGCAGGGCATTGTAACCGCAGTTATATCCGTTCTCGGACGGCTGAGCAAATCCATAGCCTTAACCGCAACGATAAGGGCAAGACAGCTATCCAGTCCTCCCGAAATACCTATAACGGCAGTTGCCGCATTTGTATGCTCGATTCTCTTCTTAAGCCCGCTGCTCTGCATTTTCAGAATAGCGTCACAGCGCTTGTCCCTGTCAGCCTTTCCCGTCGGAACAAAGGGAGTTCTTGCAAATTCACGGGAAAGCTTTGTATCCTTAGGCTCAAGGTCAAATTCCACAACCTCAGCCTTATTTATCGGCTCAAAGGAGGTATTTTTTCTCCGCTCAAAGGCAAGCCTGCCTAAATCTATATCCGCTGTAACGAGCTTATTCTCGAAAAGCTCTGTTTCGGCAAGAATAACCCCGTTTTCTGCGATTATGTTATGCCCGCCGAAAACCATATCGGTGGTGCTTTCGCCCTCTCCTGCGCTTGCGTAGGCATAAGCGCAGATAAAGCGGGCTGACTGCCCCGAAACAAGGCTTCTTCTGTACTCCGCCTTGCCTATCATCTCGTTGCTTGCGGAAAGATTGAGAATAATATTCGCTCCCGAAAGGGCAAGATTGTCCGAGGGCGGACAGGGCGCCCACAAATCCTCGCAGATTTCAACTCCGAAGGTAAAATCGGGGTACTGACGGCAGGTAAAGACCATAGGCTTGTCGCCGCTTGCAAAGTGCCGCTTTTCGTAAAATTCGTTGTAGTTGGGAAGATACTTTTTCGGCAGGATTCCGAGAATTTCTCCCTTTGTGAAAACAACGGCGCAGTTATAAAGCTTCCCCTCAATACGAACAGGCGCACCGATTACGCTTACCATATCAAGTCCCGCGGTTTCAGCCACAATCCCTTCCACCGCCTCCCATGCTCCGTTAAGCAGCACGCTCTGGTAGAAAAGGTCGCCGCAGGTATAGCCCGTAACACAAAGCTCCGGCAGGACTAAAAGCCTTACCCCCTTTTCGTAAGCCTCTTTTATGCAGGAGATAATGCTCTCCTTGTTGTATTTGCAGTCTGCAACCTTAATTTTCGGCGTTCCTGCGCCGATTTTAAGAAATCCGTCCTTCAAGGTTTATTCCTTTCCAATCAGCTCTGTTAGCTTAGAAAGCTGATTTTCCGTAATATTTTTATCTCCGTAGCGAAGCCCGTCGTAGTCTGCGGCAACAGCGAAAAGCCCCGAAAAGCCTGCCTCTCCGCCCTTTTCCGCCTGTACCGAGGTAGTGTCTGCGGTGGTAAGCCTGCTGTTTTTTTCCTTTATCTTATAGAGCAGTATCCGATACCCGCAGCGGTATTTTTTCTCCGGGTCCTTTTCGTTTCTGTACTGCTTATAAAGCTTATTAAGTGATACCTTTTCTTCCCTTTTTTCGGGCATTTTCCTGTAATCCTCGAAAACGTCGGTAAAATCCGCTTCCTGTGAGCTTTCTCCCTTTTTTGAAAGGAAGCTGACAATGCGGCTGAAAAAGCCCTTGATACCTGCGATTATCTTCTTCCTGAAAACTATCAGCAGAATTACCGCAAAGATAACAGCAACCGCCTGCCACAAAGGATTAGAGCCGGACTCGGAAAAGCCTGTAAGCCCCGTCTGTGCCTCAGATGGCTCAACCGACATTTTTTCCGCCTCGAATAGATTTGCTATTGTAATAAACAGCCATATTAAAAACAGGGCTATCTTTTCAAGGCACCATGCCAGCTCATCCGCAAAGAACAGGAGAAGAAAACCCAGAGCGGTAATGCCGATAATAAGCGCCCCGTTATAAACCGAAAGCCCTGCGGGAAGGGCTGCTCTTACATCCTTGCGCCTTTCTGCCCTGTCGTAAATTCCGCTCTGATTTATAAGAAGCGCCGCCGAGCAGAACTGTAAGGCAAGTGCGCCAAGAATAACCTTTTTCGCCGTTTCCCGTATCGCTTCTTCTGCTGCAAAGGCAGCGTAAAGATAGCAAAAAACCGCCAGCACGATATAAAACCCCATCAGGAAAAAGGGGAACATATCCGCAAAATTCACCCTGCCGAAGCGCTCCCCGATAAAATACCAGAAAACCGAATTTAAGCCTGCTGCAAAAACCGCAAAATAATCTCCGCCCATAGGCAGATATATGAACCCTGCGCCAAAGGTAAGAATACCGAAAAGCCTTGCTAAAAGCCTTAGCTTCGGGCGCTTTTTTGTAACCTCGCCGCCGACAAAGCCCAGAAAGGCGCACAGCAGAAAAACCCCATGGCAAATCAGAAGCCGAAAGGGCTCAATACTGCCAAAGGAATTAATATCGCAGCAGAACATCAGCGGAAAGCCAATCATTCCCATTGAAACCGCCGCAAGTATTTTAAGCGCCAGCCGTCCTCTCATATCATTCCTCGCCGTTCATAAAATAATACCTGTTTACCCTGCCTACCCGAAGGAGCTGAACCTCGCCCACCTCCTCGGAATTGCAATAGAACACAGTATTTATGCCCTGCCGCCGAAGACTATGGGCAAGGGCAACCATTTTTTCGTCAATATATGCTGTTATTATAAAAACATCTGTTTTTCCCTTAAAATCAAGGCTTTCTGCAAACTCCGGAAAGCCCCTGTCGCAGTATTCCGTAAGTCCCGAAAGCTCCCGCAGAAGCCCGATAT
>JBJERK010000202.1:0-2913 GCA_051882255.1 Ruminiclostridium sp. | reverse complement strand
CAGATAAAAATGTTCTTATTCATCGCGCTTTTCTCCATATATTTATATTAATGCTGTAATTGACAAATATATCCATGCTGTGCTATAATACTACTAAGTGTAAAATGGGGGGAGAACCGTGAGCAATACCACTTTCAATAAAATAATGAACATGAACGAAAAGGAAGCGAATATAGTAGTAAGTAAGATTACAACTATTACCTTTATCACCTTTACAATCGTCTATATACTTAATCTTCTCGGAATATTCATTATAGATACCACCGCTATGACGCTTGCCTACTGGGTAAGTGCAGTACTTCTTCTTTCTCCTCTTGTAATAAACAAGGTTTTCGATCCCACGCAGAAGTGGATAAAATACCTGTATGTGGTGCTTGCAAGTCTGTTTTTGCTGGTAATAACGACAACCCTTACCTATCATGTTGTTGTTATTTACGCCTATCCTATTGTAATAGCGGGGATTTACTTCTCGAAAAAGCTTACAAATATTTCCGTGGTGCTTACGGTTGCAGTAACTATACTTGGGCAGATTTTCGGCTATATCCTGAATTGGCGCCCCGACTACAACTTTGTTTCGGTAAAGGCGCTTGTGCTTTACGGAATATTACCGAGAACCCTTATTTTAATAAGCTTTGCTTCTCTCTTGCAGCTGCTCACAAAAAGAACCTCAAAGCTTTTGCAGGATGACGCAGAGAACTACGACCAGCTTGCACGCTACAACCGTGATATGATATACGGCTTTGCGACCCTTGTTGAAAACAGGGACGAGAATACCGGCGGGCATATCAAGAGAACAAGCCTTTACGCAAAGCTTTTAGCGGAGGAGCTGAAAAAGGACGGCATTTACGCTGATGAAATAACCGATGAGTTCATAAGCTGTATTTCAATGGTAGCGCCGCTTCACGACATAGGAAAAATAGCAATCCCCGACAGCATACTGCAAAAGCCGGGAAAGCTTACCTCCGAGGAATTTGACGTTATGAAAACCCATTCCGTAAAGGGCGAGAAGATTATAAAGGAAACCTTTTACCATATCGGCGACGAGTATTACAGGAATATGGCGTACGATGTAGCAAGAGCCCACCATGAGAAATGGAATGGTATGGGCTACCCTAACGGTATTTCGGAGGAGGAAATTCCCCTTTCCGCACGGATAATGGCGGTCGCAGACGTTTTCGACGCAGTTTCCGAAAAGCGCTGCTACCGTGAGGCTATGCCGCTTGACCGCTGCTTTGAGATTATTGAAGAGGGCAGGGGCAGGGATTTCGACCCGGTTATTGTTGACGCCTTTATGAACATCAAGGACGAGGTAATAAAGGTACATAACAAAAATATGGAATGAAAAGGCTGTCGATAAACCGCCATCTGCGTCGTCAACTCCAAAACGGCAGGCACAAAGCCTAGCCGTTATGGAGTTTCCTAGCATCTGACGATTTCTCGCCACCCTTTAATATTCAATAAAAGACAGCGGCGCTGTCATTTTACCGATAAAATAAACCCGCAGGAAAAGCTTCCTGCGGGTTGGTTTGTTTCATAGCGGCTATTGAAGCCTGATTTATCTTATTGTGCTTCCGTTGGGCGTATCCTTGTCAAGGAACACAACCTTTACGTCCTCGCCTGAGTCGCAGGCGAGTATCATGCCCTGGCTCTCCTCGCCGCAAAGCTTTGCGGTAGCAAGGTTAGCAACAAAGATAACTTTTTTTCCGATAAGCTCCTCGGGCTTGTAGTAGGCTGCAATTCCCGAAACTATCTGACGTCCGTTTCTGCCGTCGTCAATCTGCATTTTCAGCAGCTTCTTAGCCTTCGGCATCTTCTCGCAGGCGGTAATTTCGCCTGTCCTAAGCTTTACCTCGGCGAACTTGTCAATTGTGATGATATTCGCCTTGTCTAAGTCCTCGTCCTCCTTGTATGCCTTTTTGGGCGCGATAAGAGCGTTAAGCTCCTCGATTTCCTTTTCCATGTCAATTCTTGGGAACAGAACGGGTCCTTTCTTTACTGTAACGTTTTTTGGCAGTACGCCGAAGGTACCAAGGCTGTCGTAGGCAACAAGACTCTCGTTTGCGCCTATCTGCTCCCAGATTTTAGGCATTACAGTAGGCATAAAGGGAGACAGAAGCGCCGAGCAGATACGGATTGTTTCAAGCAGGTTGTAGATAACGGCTGCAAGGCGGGGCTTGTTGCTCTCCTCCTTTGCTAAAATCCATGGCGCTGTCTCGTCGATATACTTGTTTGCGCGGGAAACTACCTTGAATATTTCCTCAAGCGCCTTTGAAAGCTGAGCTTCCTCAATATAGGCGGAAACAGGTTCCTTAAGCGCTTCTGCCATAGCGATAAGCTCCCCGTCCGGGTCTGCCGCAAGACGTTCCTCCGGGAGAGTTCCGCCGAAGTACTTGTCCGCCATAGCTACTGTTCTTGAAACAAGGTTTCCGAGGTCGTTGGCGAGGTCGGTGTTGATTCTGCTTATCATAATCTCGTTGGAGAAGTTGCAGTCCGAGCCGTAGGGCATATCACGGAGAATCTGGTAACGTACTGCGTCAACTCCGTAGCGCTCGCCTAAAACGAATGGATCAACAACGTTTCCTAAGGATTTGGACATTTTCGCTCCGTTGAAGGTAATCCAGCCGTGACCGTAAAGTCTTTTCGGAACAGGAATATCCAGCATCATCAGCAGGGCGGGCCATACGATTGAATGGAAGCGGACGATTTCCTTTGCAGTCATGTGCATATCCGCAGGCCAGAACTTCTCAAAGTCGTTATAAGTTCCGTTTTCGTAGCCGAGAGCGCTTATATAGTTTACAAGAGCGTCAAACCATACATAAACGGTGTGGTCGGGGTCGAAGGGGAAGGGAATACCCCATTTTACGCTTGTTCTCGATATACTTTAACAAAGCTTTATTCTCTTCAAAATCATCA
>JBJERK010000201.1:0-11969 GCA_051882255.1 Ruminiclostridium sp. | reverse complement strand
CAGCCCTTAATTTTCATCTTCGTCACCTCCGCATTTTTCAACAAACAGCTCGTGGAGAGAAGGCTCTCTCAGGTCAAAGCTTACAACATTAATGCCCTTTTCAAGCATTTTCCGAAGCATTGTCTGCGCCTGTTCCTCGCTTGCTACCTTGAAGTCCGTCCCGTTAGGGGTATCCTCAACCACCTTAAGACCGCATTCTTCTGCAATATCAAGGAAGGGCGAGTCTGCCTTTACGGTAAGATTTACTCTGCCGTAGCTCTTTTTTATTGCATTAAGATTTCCCTGAAGAACTGTTTTTCCCCTATGGAGAAGCACAAGATCCTCGCAGAACTCTTCGATTGTTTCCATCTGGTGGCTGGACATAATTATGTACTTGCCCTTATCCCGCTCTTCTCTTATTATGCTCTTGAACAGGTCTGCGTTAACCGGGTCAAGACCGCTTAATGGCTCGTCAAGGATAATAAGCTCCGGGTTGCAGATAAGCGCCGCCGCAAGCTGCACCTTCTGCTGATTTCCCTTTGAAAGCTGCTCCGCCTTGCTCTTTCTGTACTCGTTGATTTTAAGACGGTCGAACAGGTAGTCGATAGCTGCGGCTGCCTGTTTCTTGTTCATGCCCTTAAGAGAGGCGAAATAGTTCATCTGCTCGATAACGTTGTACTTAGGGTAAAGACCTCTTTCCTCGGAAAGATAGCCCACCTTTGCCTCGATTACGTCCAGCGGCTTTCCGTTCCAGTATACCGTGCCGCTGTCCTTGCTGAGCATATTGAGTATCATTCGTATTGACGTGCTTTTTCCTGCACCGTTTGTTCCGAGAAAGGCGAAAACTCCGGGCTTTTCTATCTCAAAGGATAAATCCTCCACGGCAACCTTGTTTCCGAATTTCTTGGACAGGTGTTCCACTTTCAGGGACATTATTAACCATTCCTTTCCTCAGTACCATAAAATGCTATAACCTAACGATTATTAGTTATTTCTGAAAACAACGGTATTATGTAAATATCGTTTACTGTAATATACCATACTTTTACAGGATTGTCAAGTGCTTTTCACAAAAATGTAAATAAAAATTACCTTTTCTCTACAATAAATTTCATTCCCGTTTTCTCCTCGCCGTTCACATCAAGCTCGGCAAAGGAGGGAAGGCAGACTGCCTCAATACCGCTTTCGCTGAGGAAAACACGGGCTATTGCAATAGCCTTAACCGCCTGATTTGTTGCTCCCGCGCCTACGGACTGCACCTCGGCGGATTTTCCTTCTCTTAATACTGCGGTTATTGCTCCCGCAACGGATTTGGGCACGCTTCTTGATGAAACCTTGATAATGTCCATAGAAAAACCTCCTATATATTTATCCGCTTAATTGCCTTACATCTTCCGCTTTTCTCATCAATTGAAATAACTGCGGCGTTTATCATAATTTCCCCTTGCGGGTAGGTGTGCTTCCTCGGGTAGTAGGTGGTAAGGCGGGCGATAATAACCTCCTTGTCAATACCGAGGATTGACTCCCTCGCTCCCGTAAAGCCCACGTCGGTTATATAGCCCGTGCCGCCCTCTAAAACCTGCTCATCGGCGGTCTGGACGTGGGTATGGGTGCCGATTACAGCAGAAACCCTGCCCGCAAGGTAATAGCCCATAGCCTTTTTCTCCGAGGTTGACTCGGCGTGGAAATCAACGATAATATTCGGCGTGTTTATCTCCTTGAGCAGCTCGTCAGCACAGCGGTATGGGTTGTCGCAGTTATCCATATACGCCATTCCGATAAGATTAATTACCGCAACAGAAGTCCTGCCCATATCAAAGATACAAACGCCCTTTCCGTAAACCTCACCAAGGTTAGCGGGACGTATTATAACCGGGCTTTCCTCGTACAGGTCCGTCATTTCCCTTCTTCGGAAGCAGTGGTTTCCCGTTGTGATAACGTCTGCTCCGCCGCCCAGCAGGATTTTTGCGGAAAAAGGGGTAATACCGTTTCCGTCGGCGGAGTTTTCGCCGTTTACAATAGTCATATCAACCGAATTTTCAAGCTTAATGCGGGGCAGAGCCGCCGCAAGATACTCTGCGCTTGTCTGTCCCACAACGTCGCCGACGAATAGTATATTCATAAATCACCTCTGTAAAAAAGGGGCTATCCTTATGATAGCCCCTTGATTGTGTTGCTGTTTACCGCAGAAAGGGGCGTTTCAGCCGATTGCGGTCTTTTGTTATCTTTCAAGAATCTGACTTCTGTCAGGACCGATTCCCACCATAGCAATCTTACATTCGCAAAGCTCTTCAAGCTTTAAAATGTACTGCTTGCAAACCTCGGGAAGCTCGTCGAAGCTCTTGCAGCCCGAAATATCCTCGTCAAAGCCGCTGAAGCTCTCGTATACAGGCTCACAGTCTGCAAGCTCCTCAAGTGCAGCGGGGAAGTCCTTAAGGATTGTTCCGTCGGGCTTCTTGTAAGCCACGCAGATTTTAAGGTCGCCTATTCCGCTTAAGGTGTCAAGTTTGTTTATAGCAAGCTTTGAAAGTCCGTTTACTCTTACCGAGTGGCGGACGATTACTGCGTCAAACCAGCCTGTTCTTCTGGGTCTGCCTGTGGTTGTACCGAACTCGCCGCCTCTGTTTCTAATAAGGTCGCCTGTTTCATCGTTAAGCTCGGTAGGGAAGGGACCCTTTCCAACTCGTGTTGTGTATGCCTTTGCAACGCCGATAATGTCGTTAATCATCATGGGACCTACGCCTGTACCAACGCAAACGCCTGCGGAAACAGGGTGAGAGGAGGTAACATAGGGGTATGTACCGAAGTCGATGTCAAGCAGGGTAGCCTGCGCTCCCTCGAACATTATCTGCTTGCCCGCCTTAGCGGCATTGTAGACAATTACGGAAACGTCGTCAACGTACTTTGCAAGCCGCTTTCCGTACTCTGTATATTCCTTGATGATAGCTTCAATATCGTGAGGCTCGCCGCCGTAAACCTCGGTTATAATCTTGTTTTTCAGTGCGCCTGTTGAACGTGCCTTTTCAGCGAATACCTCAGGGTGGATAAGGTCGTAAACCCTTATTCCGCAGCGCTCGTACTTATCCATATAGGTAGGACCGATACCTCTTTTTGTTGTACCTATATCGCTGTTGCCCCTGAACTTTTCGGAAAGTCCGTCGAGGGTTATATGCCAGGGCATAATAACGTGGGCTCTGGGGTCGATTTTAAGGTTGTCGAAGCTTACTCCTCTGCTGCCGAGGCTGTCCAGCTCTCCTATAAAATCCTTGGGGTCGAGAACAACGCCTGCGCCGATAAGGCAAAGGGTTTCCTTGTAAAGAATACCCGAAGGGATAAGGTGAAGCTTATAGGTTTCCCCCTCGTTTACAACAGTATGTCCTGCGTTGTTTCCTCCCTGTGAGCGGACAACAACGTCTGCGCGGGAAGCGATAATATCAATGATTTTTCCCTTTCCCTCGTCGCCCCACTGCGTTCCTACAACAATACTTGCCGGCATTTGTGCTACCATTCCTTTCTTTTTCACGATGCTTTGCAAAGCAAAGCCTTATACATTATAGCAAATCACTAAGGCAAATGCAAGTAAATTTTAATATTTTTTTAATTTTTTTATGCAGCAGGTATTCCGCCGCTCATCCAGCCGCCTGAGGGTGGCTCTGTGGTGGTAGCCTCGGTATCCATCCAGCCTCCGCTGATTTCCGAGGTTTCCGCCTCGGTCTCGGAGGACGGGACAGAGGTTTCCTCGGGGTCTGTTTCTTCAGGCTCGGTTTCCTCCGGTTCGGTTTCCTCCGGTTCGGTCTCCTCAGGCTCCGTTTCCTCCGGTTCGGTTTCCTCAGGCTCCGTTTCCTCAGGTTCGTTTTCTTCCTCCGATGGCTTTTCCGCACTTTCAGCACCATCAGCCGCATAAGAAATTGAGCTGCGGGAGATATAAGCCTTAAGACCGTCAACAATAGCCTTTGCTATGCCCTTCTGGTGCTTTGCTGAGTTAAGCGCCATAGCGTCCTCGATATTATCAACAAAGCCTGTCTCGATAAGCACTGAGGGGAAGTCCTGCTGGAGCGTTACCTGGAAGTAGCTGTACTTTGCGCCCCGGTTCTTGTCTGCGCCGTCGCTGTAGACAGAGGAACTGAAATAAGAGGAAAGCTTAGCCGAAATGCTGGCGGCAAGTGGCTGTGAATAGGAGGTAAAGTAGTAGACCTCCGTTCCGCGGGCTACGCCGCTGGAGCTGCCCCATGCCTTATTTGCGTGGATTGAAAGGTAAATATCGCAGCCGTAGCCACGGGCATAAATCGGTCTTTCCTTTGTGAGCAGGTACTGGCTCTCGGATTTAAGACGGATTACATTTGCGCCCGCCGCCTGAAGCTGTGAGGTAAGCTCTTTTGCAATAGGAAGAACAACGTCGGACTCCCTTACCTCGCCGATTGCGCCGGGGTCAAAGGTGGTTGCGGATTTTCCGTAGCCGTGACCCGGGTCGATTACGATTGTAAGACCGCTGAGCAGGTTGGTTGGTACGGGGAAGGAAAGAACAAGGTCGCCCTCGCTGTTATAGACTGCACTGTGGCCGAAATAAACTCCCGGCTGCCGCAGTTCAAGTATAAGACGGAATTTCTTTCCGTTGTCCTCGGTTACGGTGTCCCACTTGCCCGATTTAAAGACAAGGTTATTCTCAAAGGAGGGCAGCTTTGTAACGCTTGTAACGTCCTCAAAGGTAATATAAAGGTGGGTTGCCGTAAAGCTGCTGACGTTGTAGTCTCCGTCCCAAGCGGTATAGTAGCTGTTGCCCGCAAGCCGCATATTAAAGCCTGTTTTGTTGGGCATATTGATTTTTATATAGCTTTTTCCGCCGGAAGTACCTATTGATTTTACGAAAAGGGGATTGCTTTCAATTCCCTTTCCGTCTATAAGGGAGCAGGCGCTTCCTGCAATACGCTTTCCCGACTCGGTAACATAGTAGTTGCCGGAGGTGGACTTGTAAGGCTCAATCGTACCTGCGGGGAGCTGGGAAAAAATTGGAGAGGGTATATCGTCGGCGGTTTTTCCGTCGTAAACCATGGTGTAGTCGGAGGCTACCTTGACGTATTTTACGGAGTCTGTCGCCTTATAGCGGGATTCGAGAGTACCGATAATTTCTCCGCTTCCTACCGAGCTTGAGTCCAGCATAACCGACTCCTGCTCAACTACCGGCTCAGGCTCTGCGTTTATTACAACCTTAGCGCCGATTACCTCAGCGCTGAAGCCGCTGTTTGAGCCGTAGATATGAATAGCGCCCAGGTTCTGCTCCTGCCCTATAAGACCTTCGGGAGCAGTATATGTTCCTGTATAGCGGACGTATGAACTGTTTACGTCGTCCTCGTCGCCTGTTACGGTTGCCTCGGTCATTGTAACCGTCTGTCCGTTTACCGTGCCATAGACGGTTGAGCCTTTATAAGCGGTAACAGACAGCTTTATCTTTGTTCCGCCGTCAACGTAAAGGGTCTTACCCTCGGAAATAGACTTGCTTATACCGCTCATTACCACGATTTTACGCTCAATCTTATATGTAAGGGTCTTGGATTTGTGCTTTATTGTAAAGGTGTTCATGCCCACCTTAAGTTCTTTCGTGAAGTAGAAGTTTCCAGCGTCGTTAAGCGGGATTTCCTTGTCATTGAAGTAAACGGGGAAGTTGCTGTCGAAGCTTCCCATAAAGGTAACGCTCTGCTCGCTGGTGGTAAAGTTAAGCTTTGCGGGCGAGGTCATTTTAAGGTCTTCAAAAAGGGAGCTTTCGTCTACCTGCTCATTGAAATAGCTGGTCAGGGTTGTGGTTGTGCCTAAGGGATTGTTTTTAAGGCTTTCAAAGGAGTTGAAAACGCTGCCCCCGTAGCTGTCCAGTTTTTTCGCAACAGCAAGCTGCCGCAAAAGCTGGTCCTCCGCCGACCAGCCGGGACCGTCTGTTCCTATTCTCTCGTTATAGTGAACAATATACATAGGCATATCGTTCTCCGAGGTGAGGCTGCCCCACCAGCCCGTAACCTCCTCAAAGGGGAGCTGTACCGAGGACAGTGAGCCGTAGGCACGAAGAACTGCAAAATCCACATAGCCCTTCTCAATAAAGCTTCTTGTGTCTGCATTTCCGTCGTAAAGCGCCTGAAATTCGTCGTCGGTCTTGCTTCCCGCCTCGTTGGAGGAGGAATTTGCCCACATATCGTTTATCATAAAGCCAACGGTGAGGGTATTGTCGGTCATTCGCACAATTTCTGCCGCGGTGCTGAAATACTGCTCCGCTGTATCGTAAAGCCAGTTAGAGTAGCCTATGCCCGAGCCGTTATCCATATATCCGCCGTAGGTTTCAAGGCTTCTTCTTAAGTAGTAGTCGTCAAGGATAACCCCGTCGCAGTGATATTTCAGGGCAAAACGGTGGGTTTTCGAGATAAGGACGTCAATCATCGTGCTGCTGTCTTCGCAGTCGGAAAGGGCGTGTCCTATATCAAAAACCGCATAGGGAGAAACTCCGTGGTTGTAGGCGGTTTCAATTGCAATTGCAGTGGGGTCGGCTGTTTCGCTTGCTTCGTTCATATCAAGATTATAATATGAACAATCCTCGTAAACCGTATTGATGATAACCGTATTCAGCCCGATTTCACCGAACTTCCCGTATATTTCCTCCAGCTCTGCGCTTATCGCTTCTGCGCCCTCTTCGGGATTTGTGCAGAAATCCACACCGGGAGTGATGACTGCAGCCCGCATATCACGGGGTAGGTTAATTATCCGCTCCTCCTTTTCGGGGAGAGCGACCTCCTCCGCTGCTGAAGGAGCTTCCTCCTGCTGGGCTTCTTCCGCAAAGGCGGTAAGCATTATGGATTGTGAGATGATTGCCGCCGATAACAGCAGCGCTAAAAGCTTTTTCATAGTAAACGTCCTTAAATCAGTAAATCCTTGAAATTGTCGATTTCCTTCTGTATCGCCGCAGTATGATACCCGGTTGAGAACAGGTAGTTATAGCAGTACAGCACAATTCCCGAGCAGTTCTTCTTCCCGAAGGAGTACTCAATCTGCCGCTTAATCATAGTGGAAGTATTTTGCCATTCATATTGACCGCTGCCTGCCCATTTATCCTCCTGCCCTATCTTATAAAGGGCAAGACCGATATAAAGCTTTACGTTTGTGCCTTTTACAAGGTCGCACCAGCTGTCAACGCAGGTCTTGAAGGGCTGACCCGAGTTTTCAAAGCCGTAGTAAATCTGGGGGGCGAAGTAGTCGATATAGCCGCCCTTGCACCAGCTTTCTGCGTCGGCGTAAAGCTGAGTTATGTTATTGTTCATATTCCCTTGAGTGCTTGCGCCGAAAACCGCCGTGCTGCTGCACTCGTGGGTCGAGTTGTAGATTTCCCTGACGAGGCTGTTGCAGTTGGCGATACGAAAGGCGGAAAGTGAGGATTTGCCGCTGTTATTGAATGCGGCGGAGTCAAAGGAGGCGTCGGTTGTGGGGTAGAAATAGTCATCAATATGTATTCCGTCAACGTCATAGCCCGAAACAATCTCCCGCACTCCGTCGCCCACAAGCTTTATGGTTTCGCTGTAAGCGGGGTTAAGATACCATGTTCCGTCCACGTTTACGATATATTTCCCCTTGTAGTCGGCGCTCTTGTACCAGCTTCCTATCGGATAGGAAGCTGAAACATAGGGCATATCGCCGCTTGCACATAATCGCAAAGGATTAATCCACGCCTGAAAGGACAGCCCTCTGTTATGGGCTTCCTCGATAAGGATTTCAAGGGGATCGTAGTCGGTTTTTACGCCGAGAGTGCCGCTTACATACTTGCTGAAGGGGTACAGATCCGAGTAATAGAAGGCGTCGCCGTAGGCTCTGACATGGACGTAAACCGTGTTGAGACCCAGGGAAAGGCAGTTGTCGTAAAGCTGTCCCGCCGCCTTACGGAACTCCGACTTGCTCTTGCCTTTCAGCAGGTTGTTTATCTCGATATATGAAATCCATACGCCCTTGACCTCGCTGTAATTAAGGGCGGAGTAGCTGTTTTTCGGGTAATTTCTGCCCGAAGCGGGAGCTTCTGTTGTATTTTCTTCCGTTTTGGGTGCAGTAGTGGTTTTTTCCGCTGTTGTGGTGGTTGTAACGGCTGTTGTTTTTGCGGTAGTTTCAGCCGGCTTGGTTGTGGCTGCCTTTGTTGTTGCCGCCTTTGTGGTTGTTGCTTTTGTGGCAGCAGTAGTTGTGACAGGCTTTTGTGTGGTTGTGGAGGCTGTTGTACTGCTTTCACTCTCAGCCGCCGTGGTTTCCGGGGGAATTGTGGTGTTTTCCTCGGAAATTTCCGTTTCTTCGGACTGCAAAGCGGTGGTTTTCTGCGGAATAGGCAGGGCGGTTTCTGCTGTTTTAGCCTCGGTATCAAAGGCTATTCCGCCGAAATTGCCGTTTGAAACGGTTCTTTCGGGAATTTCGCTTACTTCGAGGCTCTTGCAGGAGCAAAGCATAAGCGCCGCCGCAAGGAGCAGAGAAGCTATATGTTTTATATGTAAAGGTCTGGTTTTCATTATAAATCCTTTCGGGACAAGAAAAACAATGCACACAAATATACATTTTACATTATATCATCTGAAATACGTCAAGTCAATAGAATCGGCAATATTTTGTTCATATTTGGTAAAAATATGAAAATTTGTCCAGGAATAACAATACAATATGCGCATATTAGGGCTTCAGCATATTGTTTTTTTCTTGACAAATCCACTTATTTATAGTACAATAGAACATAGAACAAAATGAAGGAGGTTAATCTGATGGGATTGACATTAACTGAAAAAATCATCAAGGAGCATATCGTTGACGGCGAGATGAAAAAAGGCTCCGAAATAGGACTGAGAATAGACCAGACTCTTACTCAGGACGCAACGGGTACAATGGCATACCTTCAGTTTGAAGCTATGGGAGTGGACAGGGTAAAGACGGAGCGTTCCGTTGCCTACATAGACCATAACACTCTCCAGTCAGGCTTCGAAAACGCAGACGACCATCGTTTTATCGGCAGTGTTGCCAAAAAGCACGGAATCTGGTTCTCCCGCCCGGGTAACGGAATCTGTCATCAGGTTCACCTCGAGCGCTTCGGAAAGCCCGGAAAGACCCTTATCGGCTCCGACAGCCACACTCCCACAGGCGGCGGTATAGGAATGTTTGCCTGCGGTGCAGGCGGACTTGACGTTGCGGTAGCTATGGGCGGCGGCGCTTACTACATCACAATGCCCGAGGTAGTCAATATTAAGCTTACAGGTAAGCTTAACGACTGGGTTTCCGCAAAGGACGTTATTTTAAAGGTCTTACAGACTCTTTCCGTAAAGGGCGGCGTAGGTAAGGTTATGGAATACTCCGGTGAGGGAGTAAAGTACCTTTCCGTTCCCGAAAGAGCAACTATAACAAATATGGGCGCAGAGCTTGGCGCTACTACTTCGATTTTCCCCTCTGATGAAACAACAAGAGCCTTTTTGAAGGCACAGGGCAGAGAAGAGGACTATGTGCCGCTGGCGGCTGACCCGGACGCAGTTTACGACAAGGTTGTTGAGATAAACCTCTCTGAGCTTACACCTCTTGCTGCCTGCCCCCACAGCCCCGACAACGTCAAGACTCTTGACGAAATCGGCACAATCAAGGTTGACCAGGTATGTATAGGCTCCTGCACAAACTCCTCCTTACAGGATTTACTCAAGGTTGCACATATCTTAAAGGGCAAGACGGTTCACCCCGACGTAAGCCTTGCAATCGCTCCCGGTTCAAAGCAGGTTTACAATATGATGGCGCAGTGCGGCGCACTTTCCGACCTTATTGACGCAGGCGCACGTATTCTCGAATGTGCTTGCGGTCCCTGCATTGGTATGGGACAGTCCCCCAACTCAAAGGGCATTTCACTTCGTACCTTCAACAGAAACTTTGAGGGCAGAAGCGGAACTAAGGACGGACAGATTTACCTTGTTTCCCCCGAAACAGCCGCAATTTCCGCAATCACAGGCGTACTTACCGACCCCCGTACAATCGGCGCAATGCCGCCCTATGTAATGCCTGAGCGCTTTGCAATCAACGATAATATGGTTACTCCTCCCGCTTCTCCCGAGGAGGCAGGAAGCGTTGAGATTTTAAGAGGTCCCAACATCAAGCCTTTCCCTGTAAACAGCCCTCTCCCCGAAACAATCGAGGCAGGCGTTACCTTAAAGGTTGGCGACAACATCACCACCGACCACATTATGCCAGCAGGCGCAAAGATTCTCCCCTTACGTTCAAATATTCCCGCAATTTCAGAGTACTGCTTCACAGTATGTGACGAAACCTTCCCGAAGCGTGCCAAGGAAGCTGGCAAGTCCATTATCGTAGGCGGCTCAAACTATGGACAGGGCTCTTCAAGAGAGCATGCAGCCCTTGCGCCCCTTTACCTTGGCGTTAAGGCGATTATCTGCAAGTCCTTTGCCCGTATCCATAAGCAGAACCTTATCAATAACGGTATCCTGCCCCTTACCTTCGCAAACGAGGCGGATTACGATACAATCGACCAGGGCGACAGCCTTGTAATTCCGGAGGTTAAGGCTGCTATTGAGAACGGCTCAGAGATTATCGTAAAGAACGTTACAAAGGGCACCGAAATCAAGACCACTCTCGAGCTTTCCGAAAGAGGCAAGGGAATGATTTTAGCAGGCGGACTGCTTAACTTCACAAAGAACGGCAAATAAACCGAAGCACCGACAGAACAAAGAAAGTGATGACAATGAGGATAACTCCGAAAGGCGGCTATCCGACAGGAAAGGATAAAATTATGGCTAAAATTGAAATGAAAACCCCGCTTGTTGAGATGGACGGGGACGAAATGACCAGAATTATCTGGAAAATGATAAAGGACATTCTTATCTGCCCTTACGTTGACCTGAAAACCGATTACTACGACCTTGGACTCGTTCACAGAAACGAGACCAACGACCAGGTTACTATCGACAGCGCTAATGCCACAAAGAAATACGGCGTTGCGGTTAAGTGCGCTACAATCACTCCTAACGCACAGAGAATGACCGAGTATTCCTTAAAGGAAATGTGGAAGTCTCCTAACGGTACTATCCGTGCAATCCTTGACGGTACGGTTTTCAGAGCGCCGATTATCGTAAAGGGCATCAACTCCCTTATCCCCACCTGGAGAAAGCCTATAACAATCGCCCGTCACGCTTACGGCGACGTTTACAAGAACACGGAAATGAAGGTTCCGGACGGCAGCAAGGCTGAGCTTGTTGTTACAGACGAGAACGGCAAGGAAACCCGTGCGCTTATCCACCAGTTCAAGGGCAGCGACGGTATCATTCAGGGTCTTCACAACATAGACGCAAGCATTGCTTCCTTTGCAAGAGCCTGCTTCAACTTCGCAATTGATACAAAGCAGGATTTATGGTTTGCAACAAAGGACACAATTTCCAAGAAGTACGACCACACCTTCAAGGACATTTTCGCAGAGATTTACGAAACCGAATACAAGGCTAAGTTTGAGGAAGCAGGAATTGAGTACTTCTACACCCTCATTGACGACGCAGTTGCAAGAGTAGTTCGTTCCGAGGGCGGATATATCTGGGCATGCAAGAACTACGACGGCGACGTTATGTCGGATATGGTTGCAACAGCCTTCGGAAGCCTTGGTATGATGACCTCCGTTCTTGTTTCTCCCGAGGGAATCTACGAGTATGAGGCAGCTCACGGTACTGTTACAAGACATTACTACAAGCACCTGAAGGGCGAGGAAACCTCCACAAACTCCGTTGCAACAATTTTTGCATGGACAGGCGCTCTCAAGAAGAGGGGCGAGCTGGACGGAATTCCCGAGCTTTCACGCTTCGCTGAGAACCTTGAAAAGGCAACAGTTCAGACAATTGAGGATGGCGTTATGACAGGCGACCTTTATGTGCTGTCATCTCTTGAAAACAAGCGCAAGGTAAATACCGAGCAGTTCCTCGTTGAAATCAATGAACGTCTCAAAGCTATGATGTAAT
>JBJERK010000200.1:0-11980 GCA_051882255.1 Ruminiclostridium sp. | reverse complement strand
AAAGACGGGGAGCAGCTTTACCGCAAAAATTTCGGAATGGCAGATACTGCCCGAAAAATACCCGTAAGGGACAATACTATTTTCCGCCTTTACAGTATGACAAAGCCTATAACCGCTGCTGCCACAATGATTCTGTATGACAGGGGCGTTATCGACCTTTACGACAGCGTAAGCTGGTATCTTGAGGGCTTTAAAAATCAGAAGGTTGCCACGGATAAAGGGCTTGTGCCGGTAAACAGAGACGTAAATATCAAGGATTTGCTTACAATGACCTCGGGACTTGTTTACCCCGACAGAGGCACTCCCGCAGGCGACGCCATGTCCGACCTATTTGACGAGTATTATAAGGGTGTTTTTGCAGGTCGTGGTATGTCCACTGTTGAAATGTGCAGCAAAATCGGTATGCAGCCCCTCTGCGCCCAGCCGGGAGAAATCTGGAACTACGGAACAAGCGCCGATATTCTTGGCGGAGTTATCGAGGTAGTTTCGGGAAAGCGCTTCGGTGAATTCCTGCGTGATGAGATTTTCGAGCCGCTTGGCATGACGGATACGGATTTCTGGGTGCCTGCCGAAAAGAGAGACAGGTTTGCGGAAATCTATATAAGAAATGATAAGGGTGAGCTTGAACCCTGCGAGTGGCAGCACCTTGGTCTTGCATACAAATACGAAAAGCCGCCGGAATTTGAAATCGGCGGAGCAGGGCTTGTTTCTAATGTTTCGGACTATGCTAAATTTGCCCAAATGCTTCTGAACGGCGGTGTTTACAAGGGCAGGAGGATTTTAAGCGAGCATGCTGTTTCCTTACTTACAGAAAACCATCTTACCGAAGGTCAGCGCAGTATCTTTAGCGGCTGGGAATCCTGCTGCGGCTGCGGCTACGGCGGGCTAATGCGTGTGCTTGAAGACCCGTGGGCTGCGGGAGCTGGAGTTAAGGGCGAGTACGGCTGGGACGGCTGGACGGGCAATTATTTCTGCAACGACCCTGTCAATAAGCTTACGTTCCTGTATTTTATACAGGTCTGCGGCGGAAACGGACAAAGACCTATAAGAACGCTGAAGCAGGCGGTTTACGGGGCGATTGAGGAATAGTATCGGAGGGCATATTATGTTTGACTGGAATTCTGAATTGTACAGCAGATTTCTGGCGGAGCGCACCCAGCCTGCTGTTGACCTTGCACAAAGAATAACCGTCAGAAATCCTGAGCGGATAATAGATATAGGCTGTGGTCCCGGAAACAGCACAAAGGTGCTTGCCGATTTGTTCCCGAATGCTCATATTATCGGAGCGGATAATTCAGAGGATATGATAAAAAGAGCAAGGGGCTTGTATCCGGATATAGACTTTATAACCTTTGACGCACAGAATGATTTCGGAAGGCTTGAAAAAGGCTTTGACGTTGTTTTCTCAAATGCCTGTATTCAATGGGTGCCCGACCACCCCAAGCTTCTGGCTGATATGATGAGTGTTCTGAAAAAGGGCGGAATGCTTGCTGTTCAGATACCAGACAATTTCAGCGAGCCGATTCACCGGATAATACATGAGCTTGTTTACGGTGAGAAATGGGGTGGACGGATTAATAATAAAAGGTCTTTCTATAATCTGTCGCAGAGCGGATATTTTGACTTGCTTTCTGAGCTTACCACGGAGTTTTCGATGTGGGAAACCGTATACTATCATAGAATGCCATCACACGAAAGTATTTTAGAATGGTATAAGGGCACGGGACTGAGACCCTATTTGTCCTCGCTTTCTGAAACTGAGGCAAGAGAACTGGAAAACGATGTGCTGATTGAGGTTAAAAAGGCATATCCGAAACAGAAAAACGGAGAAATTATATTCCGATTTCCACGGCTGTTTTTGGTTGCCGAAAAGCAGTGATACAAGATAAAAATATCCAGAACTTAAATTCTTTGCTTAATGCAGCAAAATTTTCAAAAAAAATTTCCCCTTTGTATTTGCATAAATTTGTTGACTTTACACGAAAAACGTGTATAATTAAAGTAGAAATTCTGTTAAAGGAAAGGAATGACAAAAATGGCAAAATTAAGAGTCGGTATTCTTACCAGCGGCGGCGACTGCCCCGGTCTTAACGCTACAATAAGAGGTGCGGCAAAGGGCTGTTATCAGCTTTTCGGTGATGATAAGGTTGAAATAATCGGTATAGAGGACGGTTATCACGGCCTTATCCATAACAACTGCATGAAAATGAAGCCCTCGGACTTTTCGGGAATTTTGACTCAGGGCGGAACAATTCTGGGCACAAAGCGTACTCCCTTTAAGATGATGCAGGTCATCGAGGAGGATAATATTGATAAGGTTGCCGAAATGAAGCAGACCTATAAGGAGCAGAAGCTTGACTGCCTGCTTACGCTTGGCGGAAACGGCACCCACAAAACAGCAAATCTCCTTTCCGAAGAGGGGCTGAACGTAATCGGACTGCCCAAAACAATAGATAACGACATCTGGGGAACAGACGTTACCTTCGGTTTTCATACCGCAGTTGATATTGCAACGGACGTAATCGACCGCATACACACAACCGCAGATTCCCACAGCCGTATTATGGTAATCGAAATTATGGGAAATAAGGCGGGCTGGCTTACTCTTTATGCAGGTATTGCAGGTGGCGCAGATATTGTTCTTATCCCCGAAATTCCTTACAATATCAAGAAGGTTGCCAAGGCTGTACAGGGAAGAGCAGACGCAGGAAAATCCTTCTCTATTATTGCAGTAGCCGAGGGCGCTATGAGCGAGCAGGAAGCAGAAATCAAGCGCAAGGAGAGAATGAGGCTCAGAGCTGAGGCGGGCTATACCACTGCAACTGCAAGAATTGCTTCTGAAATTCAGCAGATTACAGGCTTTGAAACAAGAACGGTTGTTCCCGGACACATGCTAAGAGGCGGAAGCCCCAGCGCTTACGACAGGGTACTTGCAACAAAGTTCGGTGCAAGAGCAGCAGAGCTTATAAAAGAGGGCAAGTTCGGCTATACTGTTGCCAAGGTTGACGGTAAGATAACCGAGAATAAGTTAAGCGATGTTGCTATGAAGACAAAATTCGTTCTCCCCGATGACGAGCTTGTTCAGACCGGCAGAAATATAGGCGTATCATTCGGAAACTAAACAAGTAAATAGCCGCAGGTTCTCCTGCGGCTGTATTATTTCATAAATGAGGATTAATATGAACAAAATTGATTTAAGCGGTATCTGGTCTCTTTATATGGACGAAAACAAGCGGGATAATCTGCCGCTGGTATGGTGCGATGAAATTTTACTGCCGAATACAACCTCAAATGCAAGTAAGGGCAGAAAAAACGAGGAACGGGCTTCGGGCTTCCTTACCGACCCTTATAAATTTGAGGGATACGCATGGTTCAAGCGGGAAATTGTAATTGATAGGGATTATTCCGGCTGCGAAATGTATCTGAGGCTTGAACGGACAAGAATGACGGCAGTTTACATTGACGGGGAAAAAATCGGAGAGGAAAACAGCCTTACAACTCCCCATACATACAAGCTGCCGCTGCTCAAAGAAGGCGTTCATACGGTTATAGTCCGTGTGAACAATACCGATTATCCTACAAAGGGCGGACACCTGACCTCTCCCGATACTCAGACCAACTGGAATGGAATTACGGGGGCAATCGAGCTGCTTATCCGTCCGGTTGTTCATATTGATGACGTTATGGTAACAACCGATATTGACAGCGGAAATGTAGATATAAACTGTATTTCAACAGGAAAAGGTACTGTTTTCGTTTCAATTGATGATGATTTCTGCGGCGAATATGATGTTGTCGAGGGTAAAAACAGCTTTACGGTAATCCTAAAGAGCAAGCTGTCCTTATGGGATGAGTTTTCTCCTAATGTTCATAGTCTTACTATGACTATGAACAATGAAATAATTAAAATTCCTTTCGGTATGAGAAAAATATCCACAAATGGCAGAAAACTGCTTATGAACGGACGAGAAATTTTCCTGCGGGGCAAGCACGACGGTATGATTTTTCCGCTGACAGGCTATGCTCCCACCGATGTTGAAGGCTGGCTTACGGTTATGAAAACCGCTAAGGAATACGGCATAAATCATTACCGCTTCCATACCTGCTGCCCGCCTGAGGCGGCTTTTACTGCGGCTGATATGCTGGGAATATATATGGAACCTGAGCTGCCCTTCTGGGGAACAGTCAAGGACGAAATAGACCAGGAGCAGCAGTACCTCATTGACGAGGGCTTCAGAATACTTAAGGAATACGGCAATCACCCCTCCTTTGTGATGATGTCGCTCGGCAACGAGTTATGGGGCAGTAAGGAGGTTATGAGCGGTATACTGCGTGATTATAAGGCTTTTGACAGCCGCAGGCTTTATACAGACGGTTCAAATAACTTCCAGTTTGTGCCCTGCGTTCCTGAAAATTCCGACTTTCTCTGCGGTGTAAGATTGTCCGCCGACAGGCTTTACCGTGGCTCTTACGCTATGTGCGACGCTCCCCAGGGTCATATCCAGACCTGCCCGCCCGACTCCTGCCACAACTACGATAAAATTATAGTTCCCGAAAAACTGGAAGCTGCCTCAGCAGGCGGAAAAATCCAGATTCAGTACGGCACGGGCGTCAAGGAGGTTGAGGCTGACAGCGCAGAAATGTTTATTCCCGAAGTTCCTGTTATTTCCCACGAGGTGGGGCAGTACGAAACTTATCCCGATTACCGCGAAATTGCTGAATATACAGGTGCGCTCAAGGCGGAGAATATTGAACTCTATCGTGAAAAGGCTGAGGAAAAGGGACTTCTGCCCTTTGCAGAGGACTTCTTCCATGCTTCCGGCGCGCTTGCGGTGCAGTGCTATAAGGCGGAAATCGAAGCTGCCCTTCGTACCGAAAACCTTTCGGGCTTCCAGCTGCTTGATATTCAGGATTTTACGGGGCAGGGAACTGCTCTTGTGGGAGTTCTCAACGCACTTATGAAGCCTAAAGACACGGTTACTGCCGAAGAATGGCGCTGTTTCTGCAACAAAACGGTTATTATGGCGGAGTTTCCGAAATTTGTTTACAGTGCAGAGGAAAGCGTTGAATTTTCCCTGACCTTATTTAATACAGACCCCGATTTTTCCGCAGATTTTGTAAGCTATGAGATTAAAGCCGAAAACGAAGTTGTGGCAGCAGGAAAAGCGCCGATAAAATGCGAAAAGCGGGTTAACAGGCTTGGCGAGGTTTGCTTTGACTGCAAAAATATCGCCGCTCCCACAGAATATAAACTTTTCCTTAAAATTGAGGGAACTCAGTACCATAACAGCTATAAATTTATTGTTTATCCCGAAAATAATGTAGAAATATCGGAAAGCGAGATTTCCTGCGGCGAGAAAAGAATAAGGATAGTTCATTCAGAAGAAGAGGCGGAAAACTGCCTGCAAAACGGAATAAAAGTTCTTCTTATCCCCGACAGCGAGGATAAGCTTCCCGGAACCTACTGCACCGACTTCTGGTGTTATCCTATGTTCAAGTCCATTTCCGAATGGATGAAAAAGCCTGTGCCGATTGGAACTCTCGGTTGTCTGATTGACAAGAACAGTGAAATTCTTAAAGAATTTCCTACGGAAAGCTATTCTCAGCCCCAATGGTTTGAGATTATAATGCACAGCCACTGCGAAAATCTTGACGGTACGGATATTATCCCTGTTGTGTGGGCAATCGACAATCCCGACAGAGCGCAGAAGTTTGGCGTTATCTTTGAAAAGGAAACAAAGACGGGGAAGATTACCGTCTGCACCTCAAGGCTCTGGGAAATAGCTGACAAGCCCGAGGCAAAGCAGCTTGCGCTCAGTATTCTTGACTATATTGTATAAGCTTGCGCAGTTAAAAAATGAAACCTGAGAAGAAAATTCCTCTCAGGTTTTTATGTTTCTTATGCTTTACTTAACAATCTCCCCATACATCTCAGGTCTTCTATCCCTGAAAACTCCCCAGCTCAGCCGCATTTCCGCAATCTCGTCAAGGTCGAACTCCTGCAAAAGCACACAGTCGCTTACCCTGTCTGCGGACTGAACAATTTCCCCTGTGCAGTCTGCAATAAAGGAGCTGCCGTAGAAGGTAAGGGAAGAGCTCTGATTCTGGTTTTCGGGGCAGGGAGTAACCCTTTCCTCGCCTGTTCTGTTAGCCGCAATTATAGGCACAAGGTTTGCCGCCGCATGACCCTGCATACACCTCCGCCAATGGGGCATACTGTCGCACTCGAGTACCGGCTCAGAGCCGATTGCGGTAGGGTACATAATTATTTCCGCCCCCATAAGCGCCATGCAGCGTGCAGCCTCGGGAAACCACTGGTCCCAGCAGATTCCGCAGCCTAATTTTCCGTATCGTGTATCGAAAACCTTAAAGCCCGTATTTCCGGGAGTAAAATAGAATTTTTCCTGATAAAAATGGTCGTCGGGAATGTGGGTTTTCCTGTAAACTCCGAGGATTTCGCCGTCGGCGTCAAGCATGGCTATACTGTTGTAAAGCACGTTTATATCCCGTTCGTAAAAGCTTATGGGCATTATAACCTTAAGCTCTGCTGCGGTTTTTCTGAAATGCCTTACCGCCTTGTTTTCCTCTGTTTTTGCAGCAAGCGCATAGCTTTCGTACTTGCGCTCCTGACAAAAATAAGGGTTTTCAAAAAGCTCGGGAAGCAGGATAACCTGTGCGCCATCTGCGGCAGCTTTTCGCACAAGTCCCTCTGCTTTTTCTATGGATAGTTCCGCAGTTTCGGGAATTGACATCTGAACTGCGGCAACGGTTATTTTTCTCATTTACTGTTCCTTTCGGTTAAAAGCTTGGTATCTGTTGTGTTATACAATGTATATTTCCGCCGCCGATAAGAATATCACGTGCATAGACGGGTATTATCTTCCTGTCGGGGAAAAGCTCTGAAAGAAGCTTTTTTGCAGGCTCGTCGGCGGGGTCTCCGAAAAAGGGCATAACTACTGCGCCGTTTGATATATAAAAGTTGACGTAGGAGGCGGCAAGCCGTTCTCCCGGGGTTCTTGTTGGCTGAAAATCCATTGTATCCAGCCCGCCACATTCCTCTGCTGTAATAGTAACAGGGGATGGAAGAATAAGCTTGTGGACCTTTATTTTTCTGCCCTTTGCGTCGGTTTCATTTTCAAGTATTTCAAGACATGAACGGGACATTTCGTACTGCGGGTCGCTCTTATCCTCCGTCCAGGCAAGAACAACCTCGGCAGGCTTTACAAATGCGCAGATATTGTCAACATGCTCGTTGGTTTCGTCGTTATAAATACCCCGTTTCAGCCAGATAACCTTCTGAACGCCGAGGTACTGCTTTAATTTCTGTTCGATTTCTTCTTTTGTAAGTCCGGGATTTCTTCCGCTGCTTAAAAGACAGGCTTCCGTTGTTATGCAGGTGCCTTCGCCGTCAACATGGATTGAGCCTCCCTCAAGCACAAAATCTCCTGCGTCGTACATATCCTTTTCGTACAGGTCGCAGAGCTTTCTTGCCATTCTATCGTCCTTGTCCCAAGGGAAATAAAGACCGTCAACAAGTCCGCCCCAGGCATTGAACCTCCAGTTTACGCCTCTTATCTCCTTACCGTTTGTAACAAAGGTGGGAGCGTAATCCCTTGCCCAGGAGTCGTTTGAGGACATCTCTACAACTCTTATGTTATCGGGCAGCATACGTCTTGCGTTTTCGTACTGCTTTTCGCTGGCGCAGACCGTAACCCTTTCGCTTTCGGCGATAGCCTCGCAGACCTTAACAAAGGCTTTCCGAGCCGCATAAGCTCCGTACTGCCATGAATCCGAGCGCTCGGGAAAAATCAGTATACAGCCGTAATGGGGCGAAAATTCCGCAGGCATATAAAAACCGTCAGCGGCGGGAACCGAATTTAAAACCTTCATATTGTTTCCTTTTCCCGCCTGTCAGGGGCGGTATTTCTGAATGCAATAATTTTTTCTATGCAGTTGTCCATAACCTCGGTTATGACAAATCTGACATCTTTATAATCTGCATGGGGCGGGTTCATAACGTCCTCTGGCAGGTAGCCCAGCAGGTCAACCACAAAGCCCGAAATTGTTTCGTACTCGTGCTCCTCGGGAAGCTCGTATCCGAAAAGCTCAAGAACCTCCTCCGGGTCAGCCTCGCCGTTTATCTCGTACTTTTCGTTTCCGATTTTCTTTATATCTGCGCTTTCCGAGTCGTACTCGTCCTGAATATTGCCCATTACGGACTCGATAATGTCTTCAAGAGTAACTATTCCCGCAGTTCCGCCGTACTCGTCCACAACAACCGCCATACCGGTTTTTGAGTTGGTCATAAATTTAAAGGCGTTGCTGCAGGTGCAGTTTTCCGGGATATAGATTACGTCCCTTATAAAGTCCTTCAGGCAGAAATCATCAAGACTTTCCTTTCCGATAAGGCATAGTAAGTCCTTAACGATAATTATGCCGATAATCTTATCAATCGTTTCTTCATAAACAGGAAGCCTTGAAAATCCCATTTCAAGCGCGATATAAATTATATCGTCAAGCTCCGAATTTACGTCTATTGCGGTGATATTTACCCTGTGGGTCATTACGTCGGCGGCGCAAAGGTCGTTGTACTCAAAAACGTTGTTAATCATTTCAACGGAAGCGTCTTCTATAACACCGTTTTCGTTTCCTGCGTCAACCATTGACAGAATATCGTCTTCGGTTACTTCAACCCCGTAACCCTCGCCTATTGCCTTTTTCAGCAGAAATGTAAGCCCTTTGTTCAGCATTACAAGAGGGAAGAGCAGGATTTCTGCCGCCTTACGTTTATGTTTTCGCCCGTCGCTTTCCATAATATGTCCTTTCTTAAGTTAACTTAATCCGAAAAATTCTTCTGCGTTTTTATTGCAGGTCTTTATAACCTCGCTTACTGAAATGCCCTTAATTTCAGCCACTTTTTCAGCGATATTGTAAACCATGCTGCTGTCGCAGCGCTCTCCTCTGAACGGAACAGGCGCCATATATGGGCAGTCGGTTTCAAGCATAAGCCGTTCAATCGGTATTACCGAGCAGGCTTCTACCGCCTTTTTTGCATTTTTGAAGGTAAGAACCCCGGTAAAGCTTATCATCATTCCGATTTCAAGTATTTCCCGTGCAGTTTCTGCGCTGCCCGAAAAACAGTGAACAACGCCCTTTGGCTTGTATTCCCTCAGAATATCAAGAGTATCCTTGGTTGAATCTCTTGAATGAACAACCACGGGCAGTTTCAGTTTTTCTGCAAGCATAAGCTGCTCTTTAAAGCATTTCTGCTGAAGCTCCTTGTTGTAGCCCTCGTAATGGTAGTCAAGTCCGATTTCGCCTATTGCTGCAACCTTTTTTCCCGAAGCAAGCTGTTCTATCTGAAAAAGATAATCCTCCGGAAGGTCATAGCAGTCCTCCGGGTGAATACCTACTGCCGCAAAAATATTATCATATTTCTCCGAAAGCTCCGCTGCCATACGGCTTCTTTCAAGGGAGCAGCCGATTGTGATAATTTTGTCTACGCTGCTGCTAAGAAGCCTTTGAAGCAGCTCATCTCTGTCAGAGTCAAATGCCTCGTCATCGTAGTGAGCGTGAGTGTCGATAACCTTTAAATTCATACCAGTTTCTTAACGCTGTCCCTTTCCACAAGCTTTCCCGTTACAAGAACCCTGCCGCATTTGTAATTATTATCCCTTATCTTCCTGATAATTATTTCAACCGCCTCGCTGGACATACGGTAGCTGTTGACGTCAATTGTGGTTATTCTGGGATTTGATATGGTTGAATAAATGTGATTGTCGTAGCCCACAACCGATATATCTCGAGGCACCTCGTAGCCCTTTGCCTTAAGCTGATTTATTAGTGCATAAGCTGCTTCGTCGCAGTTGCACACAAAAGCGGTAGGCATTTCGGGCGGAAGTGCAAATTCGCTGAATGCAACACCCTCAGCGTTTCTGTCGTCGATTATCCATGAAGGATTGAGTCTTATGCGGTTTTCTATAAGGGACTTATAGTAGCCTAAATACCTGTCCTGAATGCTGGAGGTTGAATTTATTGTTCCGATAAAGCCTATCTTGCGATGGCCGTTGTTTATAAGGTAATTTGTGATTGTGTAGGAGCCGAAGAAATTGTCTGCAAGCACGGTTTCAACATCGTTTTTACCGCTGTAGAAGTCAAGGAAAACGGTAGGAACGTTCATATTCAGCAAAGCGGAGGCGTAGCTTTGCCTGAACTGACCTAAAACTATAATTCCGTCAACCTTCTTGTCGGTAATTGATTTGGGCATTTCGCAAAGCTGCTCGTCGCTGTCTGAAACAACCTCAAGAATACCGTAGTAGCTCTGCTTCTGGAGGAGCTCAACTATGTAGCGGTATACAACCCAGTAAAAAGCGCTTGCGTCGTGGATAAAATGCTTGGCAACAACAACGCTTATGCTGTAAGTAAAATTATCCTTTGAGGACTTGGAGGCTGAGCTGAAACGATAGCCCATTTCATTTGCCTTTTGCTTGATTTTTTCCCTTAGCTCGCTTCCCACTCCGTCCTTATCGCCAAGTGCCTTTGACACGGTAACGGTGCTTACGCCGATTTCGTTGGCAATATCGCTCATTGTTACAGATTTCTTTATCATATACAGTTCCTTTCGGTCATGCGTTAGTTGCTTTATTATTTATTTTAAGTTAAAAATAAGAATTTGTAAATCAACATTTCATACAATTTTATTTTATGCAATTTGTTTATTTCGCTGAAAATTTTATAAATTAAGGATTAAAATTATTTTGCAGGACTACTTACTGCCCCAAAAATAAAAAACATAAGTCAAATTTGTATATTGTGCATATTGTAAACCGTTACATTCTATGCTATAATAACTATAATTACTATGTAACGCTTGCTTAGGGGCAGAAAAGTCAGTAAATGAAATGAGGAACAGGTTATGAGCATTACAATAAAAGACGTAGCTAAGGCGGCAAATGTTTCGGTTGCAACTGTTTCCCGTGTGCTTAACCGAAAGTCAAATGTTTCGGAGGACGCAATTGAAGCGGTCAACAAGGCTGTCGAGGAGCTTGGCTACAGTCCGAATTTTCTCGGAAGGGATTTACGTAAAAGCGAAACAAGGCGTATTCTTGCGATAATTGCTTCAACAGAGCAGAGCTTTTATTCCGAGGTGCTTCGTGGCATGGAGGAGGCAGCCGCAGTCAGGGGCTACGACGTTATTATCGCCACAACAAGAGACGACCCTAAGCACGAAATGCATCTGCTTGGCATGCTGTTTTCCCGTTCCGTGGACGGCGCTGTTCTTTTGGGACCTAAGCTTGACGCAAAAACTATTTCTTCCCTTGCTAAGAATCACAACATAGCCATGTGCCTTGAACGTCTTGAGGACTGCAACGTACTTACTGTTACAATTGATAATATAAAGGCAGGCAGAGACGCTGTCAACTACCTTATCAGAAAGGGAAGACGGCGCATAGGTCTTATTACCACAAAGCAAAGAAGCCAGTCTTCAATCGACCGTGAAATCGGATACAGACAGGCTCTTGAAGAAAACGGAATCCCCTACGACTCAAATCTTGTGTATTACGGAAGCTACGAGGCGGAGTCGGGAACAAAGGGCTGCGAAAGTCTTATGAAGCTTGATAACCCGCCGGACGCTATTTTCTCTATTTCCGATATGATTGCAATAGGCGCTATGAACTACGCTCTTGCGAGCGGAATTAAAATCGGTACAGATGTGCTGTTTTTCGGCTTTGATGATATTCAGTACTCCCATATTTTCGTGCCGCACCTTTCTACCGTCCAGCAGCCCTGCTTTTTGCAGGGAAAGCTTGTGGTTGAAAAGCTTATTGAGAATATGAAGGCGGAGGTGCCTGACAGAAGCGTTTATAAGCTTCCCCATAGTCTTATTTTAAGAGAAACTACAGGTGACTGAGTGTTTCCTTGCCGCCGAGCGGAATACTCGGCGGTGATTTTATAAGTGAAAAGGAAATTAAAAATGAAA
>JBJERK010000199.1:0-2922 GCA_051882255.1 Ruminiclostridium sp. | reverse complement strand
AAAGCGTGAGGTTATAATTAAGCTTATAACAGCCCTGCTTTCCGGCGGTCATGTTCTTATTGAGGACGTACCCGGAGTAGGAAAGACAAAGCTTGTTTCCGCCCTTGCAGCAAGCGTAAGCGGCGAGTGCAACCGTATCCAGTTCACTCCCGACCTTATGCCCTCGGATATTATGGGCTACACCATGATAAATCAGAAAACGGGGGAGACAGAGTACAGAAGCGGTGCCGCTATGTGCAATTTCCTGCTTGCAGACGAGATAAACCGTGCTTCTCCTAAGGCTCAGTCTGCCCTCCTTGAGATAATGGAGGAATTACAGATAAGCGTTGACGGTAAAACCGTAAAGCTCCCCAGCCCTTTTATGGCGCTTGCAACCCAGAACCCGGTTGAAACCTACGGAACATATCACCTGCCGGAAGCGCAGATGGACAGATTTATGATGAAGCTTTCGGTGGGCTATCCCGAACCGACCGACGAAATCTCAATTCTTGGCGGAACCCCGCAGAATACTGCCGCAATAGGAAGCGTTATGACTCTTTCCGACATTCTCGACCTGAGAAAGGCGGCTGAGGCGGTTTACGTCAGCGAGAATGTAAAAAGATATATAATCGACATTGTGACTGCCACAAGAACAAGCGAGAATACCCTTTTAGGCGCAAGCCCCAGAGGAAGCCTTGCTCTTTACTCCGCAGCAAAGTCCTACGCTCTTATTGACGGCAGGGATTACGCAGTACCGGAGGATGTAAAGACTATGGCGGTCAACGTTCTTTCCCACAGGCTTATGCTTTCCCCAAAGGGTAAGTCTGCCTGCGGCACAAGCGAAGCGGTAATTTCCGAAATTATCGGAAAAGTGCCTGTTCCGAGAGAGGAATAATTCCCGATGACCCTTAATTTCAAAAAAATCGCCGCCTATATCTTTGTTATCGGCGTTGCCTTGCTGTTCACCCTGTATCTTGACGCACAGGGCGGCTGTTATCTTCTGATTGCTCTCGGGGCGGCTGTAATTATTTCGGTTGCAGTCTGCATATACACAAGAAATGCGGTTTCTGCGGCGGTAACGGTAAGCGAGGATATACTGAACAGAGGGGACATAGTAAAAGTTACTCTTGATGTTGTGAAGCAGGGCAGAATACCCTCCTCAATAATCTCTGCTGAGTTTATGTCAAGCTTTCACTTTTCCGCTGAAAATGCCGCAGAAAATCAGGTAAAGGCGGCTTTTTTTGCCTCCGAACGGCTTTCATTTTCAGCAGATTACCGTGCCCGCTTTTTCGGCAAAGGCAAGGCGGGGATAGCCTGTCTTACTGTTACGGATTATCTGGGACTTATAAGCTTTCGGATTAACGTTACGGGCGGTATGGCGCAGGTTAAGGTTTACCCGGATATTCCTGCTGTAAACGGCAGGGAGGGGCTGGCAAGAAGTCTTTCTGACTCCGCTCTTTTTGAGGAAAGCGAGGAAACTACCCAGTCTCTTTATGCAGTAAGCGGCACTCCCGGCTATGAGCATAGAAAATACGAGCCCGGCGACAGCTTAAAGCTTATAAACTGGAAGCTTTCCGCTAAGAAGCAGGAGCTTTTCGTCCGCCGTCTTGAAGGCTCCTCCGGCTCAGAGCAGCTGTTTTTGCTGGATAAGGCATGCAGCAACGCGGAGGAGGAAATAACCGCAAGAGAGGAGGAACAGCTTGCGGTAGAGGGTATGCTTGGGCTTTTAATGCAGTTCGCAAAATCCGAGCTTCCGGTAAAGCTTATGATACGCTTTTCCGACAGCTGGGAGGAAATTTCCTGCCTTACTCCCTCGGACGTTTCCGACCTTAGGTACAGGCTTACCGACTACACCTTTTCCCGTGACAAAACAGGACGCCTGCCCACGGTAACGACAGAAAGACCCGTTATTTTTTCAGCCTGCTGTGATAAGGCGCTTGTTTCTTATCTGGCTGAAAAAAGCGGAGCTTCTGCGGCAGTTTCGGGAGGAAACGAGACGGGAAAGGAAATATGGAGAATACTCCGGGACAATGAGGATATTGATTTTGTAAGATGATGAGATTGCAGCTGAAAGATTTTTTTGCCAAAAACGGCATTCCGATTCTGCTCAGCGCTGCGGTGCTGGCTTCGGCGGCTTATATATATTCCTACGGCACGGGAGGCTACATTATCGGCTTCTCCCTTTTTGCCGCAGTATATTCCTGCGCTCTTTTTGCCCTTTACGAAGCACTTCGAAAAATTAACAAGGTTATTCTGTCCACGTTGGCTGAGATTATAAGTATTGCAGTTATAACCGCAATTGGCTACAGGCTTTTTGAAACAGATATGGGAACTGCGGCGGTGTGGTTTATGGAGCCTTCCCGCTTTACCGTTATATATGCGGGAAATATAGCGGGACTTATTCTTGTTGCAGGTCTGCCCATAATTTCCTCCGTTTACTATTTCACAAGGGTTCGATTCCGTCTTCTGTTCGTGTTCCTTGTGTGTATGTGTCCCTTTTGTCTTTTTGCAAAAACCTTTACCTCGATTCCCGTTCTTTATACGATAATAATAACTACTCTTTTCTTTCTGCTGATGATTTCTCTGAATAACGGCGGCTTTGAGATAATGAGGCGAAAGGGAATTGCTGCTTCGGCAGGGGTATTTATGCTTGCAGTAACAATGCTTGCCTCATTTATGCCGAAAATTCAGTATGCTCCTTATCGTGAGCAGTTTGACGAGCTTATTACCGGTATCAGTATCGGTGCGGCAGGCAAGCAGGATTTCAGTTCCTTTGCAAGCTCCTCCGCCCAGTCTGTTTCTGACGATGACAGGGTAGTTTTCTATATCTACGGCGACAATCCCGTGAGAATCAAGCGCCAGTGCTACAACCGCTACGACAGCAGAACAGCCGCATGGGGCTACGAGGGCGAATGGGAAACGGGCTGGAATAACTGGCAGAGC
>JBJERK010000198.1:0-12041 GCA_051882255.1 Ruminiclostridium sp. | reverse complement strand
ACGAGAAGCAGGCGCAGCTTGACAGCGAGCGGGCGGCGTACGAAGCCGATTATGCAGCCTGGGAGGTTAAGAACAGTCAGGTTGAGCAGCAGAAGGCGGAGGTTGACCGCCAGTATAACGAGCTGCTTGAAATGAGCATATTGGACCCGGGCTATCAGGATGCTTATCAGAGCTACAAGGAAAACTATAAGCAGTATCTTTCCGCAAAGGCTGAGGTTGACGCTGAAAAGGCTTCCCTTGCAGCTACAAAGGCTGACCTTGACAGCAGGCAGAGAGAGCTTGACCGGGAAAAGGAAGGCTTTGCTGTTACGGAGGCTGCTCTTGAGGAAACGAAGAACCTGCTCAACGAAATGAGCATAAAGATTTCCGACGGAGAGATTGCACTAAAAGAGGCAAGAACAACCTTGGACAATGGCTGGGCTGAGCTTGAAGCAGGAAAGAAACAGCTTGCCGAGGGAAAGCTGGAGCTTGAATGGCAGCAGAAGGAAGCCGAAAAGCAGTTTGAGGACGCCGAGGAGGAAATAAAGGACAGCGAAAAGCAGCTTGCTGAGGCGAAAACTAAGATAGAAGAGGGCGAAAAGCAGCTCGCCGAGGGAGAAAAGGAATATGAGGAGAATGCAAAGCTTATAACCGAGGGCGAAAAGCAGCTTGAAGAGGGCGAGAAGCAGCTTGCTGATGCAAAGGCGGAAATAGAGGCGGCGGAAAAGAAGCTTTCCGACGGAGAAAAGGAAATTGCCGAAAATGAAAAGAAGCTTGCTGACGCTGAGACAGAAATAGCGGAGGGCGAGCCTAAGCTTATTGAGGGAAAGGAAGAGTACGAAAAGGGTCTTGCCGAGTACCAGAAGGGCGAAAAGGAGCTTGCTGACGGAAAGGAAGAGGCAGAGGACAAGATTGCTGACGCAAGGCTTGAGATAGAAAAGGCTGAAGCGGAGGTCGCAAAGCTTGACAAGCCTATCTGGTACGTTTTCGACAGGAACGACAATCCCGGCTACAGCGAGTACGGGGAAAATGCACAGAGAATTAACAATATCGCTTCGGTTTTCCCGGTGTTCTTTGTTCTTGTAGCGGCGCTGGTATGCCTTACTACAATGTCCCGTATGGTTGAGGAGCAGAGAGTTCAGATAGGTACTCTTAAGGCGCTGGGCTACTCAAACTCCTCCATAATGTTCAAGTATATGTTCTACGCGGTTTCCGCAACGGTTACAGGCTCCGTTTTCGGAATACTTGCGGGTATGCACCTGTTCCCTGCGGTAATTATAACCGCCTACGGAATAATGTACGATATGAATGGAATGATACTGAATATAGATATAGTTACCGCCCTTATTTCTACTCTTATGTTTGTGGCAGTAGTTGTGCTTGCGGTATTTATGTCCTGTAAATCCGCCCTGGGCGAGCAGGCGGCTCAGCTTATGCGTCCGAAGGCACCGAAAACGGGCAAGAAGATACTGCTGGAACGGATAAAGCCCCTCTGGAAGGGCTTCAGCTTCGGAGGAAAGGTAACTGCCCGCAACATATTCCGCTACAAGAGAAAAATGCTTATGACGGTAATAGGAATTTCGGGCTGTACAGCACTTCTCCTTACCGGCTTCGGACTTTTCGACAGCATAAACGATATTATTGCAAAGCAGTACGGAGAATTACAGCACTATCAGGGAATTGCGGTATATGACGGCGAAAAGTACCCGGAGGCGGAGGAGCAGACCGAGGAAATTCTCTCAAAGTACGGCGACTGCATAAACGTTTATCAGAAGATGATGACCGTTACTTCTGAGGGAAAGAATGTTGAAGCTTATATTGCAGTTCCGAAGCAGACGGAAATGTTTACAGAGTTTCTTACCTTAAGGGACAGGAAAAGCAAGGAGCTTTTCGAGTTTACCGACGGAAAGGTATATATTGATGAGAAAATGGCTCAGCTTTTAGGAGGAGTACAAAGCGGCGACAGTATTGAAATACGTGTTTCCGACTCGGATACGGTAACGGCTGAGGTTTCGGGAGTATTTGAGAATTACCCGATGCACTATGTTTATATGACGGACAATACCTACCGTGAGATTTTCCATGAAAGACCGAAATACAACTCAATCTACTTCCGCCACGACCTTGGCGAAGAGGGAGAGGACGGGCTTGCGGAGGAAATACTCCAAACGGACGGGGTTCTTATGGTGTCCTACAGTTCAACTGTAATGAACAGCTACCGCAATATGCTCAGCTCTCTCAACTACGTTATTCTTGTAATTATTCTTGCGGCAGGTACCCTTGCATTCATAGTAATGTACAATCTTACGAACATAAACATTACCGAGAGAATAAGGGAGATTGCAACGCTTAAGGTTCTGGGCTTCTACGACGGTGAGGTTGACGGGTATGTTTTCCGTGAGAACATAATACTTACTCTTGTTGGTGCGGCGGCAGGACTTGTGCTTGGAGTATTTCTTGCGAACTTCGTTATAACTACCGCAGAGGTTGACCTTGTAATGTTCGGACGGAGCATTTATCCGCTGAGCTTTGTTCTTGCGGCGGTTGTTACAATGCTGTTTTCGGTGCTGGTAACGCTGTTTATGCACAAGCGGCTTATGAATATCAATATGATTGAGGCGCTTAAGTCGGTTGAGTGATATTTGAATAGCTGTGATGAAATCCCCGCCGCGTTTACGCGGCGGGGATTTCTGGCGGCGGCTTCGCCGCCGCCAGAGGCGCGCGCCCGCTAAAGCGGGCGCGCGCAATTCGCCGCAAAACCTTTAGGTTTTGCGGCAACCTGTGCGGCTGCCGAAGGCAGCCGCACAAAAACGCCGCCCCGCAGTGAAACTGCGGGGCGGCTCTGCTGTATCTATATCTTACTTCCTTACCGAGAATCCATAAATTGTTGTGAAATTATATTCCTCTCCCGCCTTAAGTATGCAGTCCGGAAAAGCGGGCTGATTCGGAGAATCGGGAGCATACTGGCTTTCAAGACAGACTGCGGTCTGAATCTTCATCATCTCTCCGTCCTTGCCGATTTCTCCCTGAAGTCCTATCGCGGTGTAAAGCTGAATTGCGGGCTTGTCGGTGGAAACGGTCATTTCTCTGCCGCTCACAGGGTCAAAAAGCACCGCCGCCTTTCTCATAACATGAGGCTCGCCCAGCATAAAGTTGTTGTCGTAGCCGATTATGCCGAAGTTTTCAAGGTCTTTTCTGATTTCCTTAGGCTCTCTGAAATCAAAAGCCGTTCCCTCAACGCTTGCAATTTCACCAGTAGGGATAAGCTGCTTGTTTACGGGAGTATATGTATCTGCGAAAATCTGAAGCTCGTTGCCGAGAATAGAGCCGCTGTGTATTCCGCCAAGGTTGAAATAGGAATGGTTTGTAAGGTTGAGAACGGTATCCTTGTCGCTTACGCCCTTGTAGTTTATTTTAACCTCGTTTTCCTCCGTTAAGGTATAGGTGCAGGATACTTTCAGATTGCCCGGGAAATTTTCCTCCCCGTCGGGGCTGAAATATCCGAAGGTAACGCTGTTGTCCGTGGTTTCCTCAACCGTCCATACACGCTTGTTGAAGCCGACGGAGCCGCCGTGAAGGGTGTTGGGTCCGTCGTTTTTGTAAAGCTCAAAGGTTTCGCCGTTGATTGTAAACTTGCCGCCGCCTATTCTGTTGGCATATCTTCCCACAACCGCACCCTGTGAGGAGGTTCCCGCCTCGTAGCCCGCAAGGTCGTCGTAGCCTAAAACAACATCGTCAAAGCTTCCGTTCTTGTCGGGAACGATAATGCTTACAATTGCAGCGCTGTAATTTGTAAGCTTAAGGGTCATACCGCTGCTGTTCTTAAGTGTGAAAAGAAATACCTTGTAGCCGTTTGAAAAACCGAACTCCGCTTTTTCAATCATAGTTTTTACCATACCTTTCGTTTATTTTACGGCATACCGAGCCGTTTAATTACGTTGTTGTCATCAGAAATTCCAGTAAAGAAATGGATTATTCGTGTTGTTTACAAGCAGTATTGTGCAGACCGCAAGGGTAAGAACATTCGCCACAACGGTAGCCACTCCCACGGCGTTTTCTCCCGCCTCGCTTTTCTGGAGCAGGTTTCTGAGCTTAGGGATAATCGGCATGCTTACTGCAACCGCAAAGATAATAAGGAAGATATTGTTCATAAAGGAGCTTTTGGTGGTTATGTCGATAAAGGCGTTGCCGTTTGCGCCCACGAGATTTCCGAAGAACTGTCCGAGACGGCTAAGGTCTGTGAAGTAGAAAATGCCGAAGCCGATTATTATTACAAGCTTGCTGTAAAGGTGCATTACTGCGTTAGGTATCTTCTTAAGCCGCTTGCTGCCGATAAGCCGCTCAATCAGAATGAACAGACCGAAGTAAAGTCCCCAGATTATATAGTTCCAGCTTGCTCCGTGCCAGAAGCCTGTTGAAAACCATACAAGGAAGAGGCTGAGATACTGCCTGCGCTTGCCGAAAATCGGAACGTAAAGAAGATAGTCACGGAAGAAGGAGCCGAGGGATATGTGCCAGCGCTGCCAGAACTCCGTTATATTCTTGCTGATAAAGGGGTAGTTGAAGTTTTCGTTGAAATGGAAGCCGAAAATTCTGCCGAGACCGATTGCCATATCGGAGTATCCCGAAAAATCAAAGTAAACGTAAAGGGCGTAGAGAATTACGGCGTACCAGGTTCCTGCAACCGAAAGCTTAGTTATATCTCCGCCGAAAAAGCTGTCCACAACGGCGTAGAGGTTGTTGGCAATTATTACCTTTTTGCCCAGTCCCATTACAAGGCGGGTTATGCCCTCGCTTACGTCCTGCGCCGTGCTGCGGCGGTTGTCAATCTCGTTTTCAACAACGCTGTAGCGTACAATGGGTCCTGCCACAAGCTGAGGGAACAGGGAGATATACATAAGCAGCTTGAAGTAGTTTTTCTGAACCTTTACCTTGCCCCAGTAGCAGTCCATTATATAGGAGATTATCTGGAAGGTGTAGAAGCTTATGCCGAGGGGCAGCTCGATTTTCGCCGGAGGTATTGAAAGCCCGAAGGCGGCGTTTAAGTTTTCGATAAAGAAGTCGGTGTACTTGAAGACGAAAAGCATTCCAAGGCTCAGCACAAGGGAGCATGCCACGCCGATTTTTGCCTTGGGCGTTCCTCTCCACTTGTCGATAAGCAGCCCGAAAAAGTAGTTGCCCGTTATGCTTATAAGCAGCAGGATAAGCCACTCGGGTCTGCTCCATGCGTAGAATACAAGTGAAAATACGATAAGCACAGCGTTGCGCCATGCCACATTCTTGCTTATAAAGTAAGCGGGAATACAAAGCGCAATAAAAACATAGAGGAAGAATAAACTCGAAAAAACCATTTTTACCAATCCAATTAATAAATTTCGTACAATTAAGATTATACATTATACCGCCCCTTTTTGCAACAGTTTTTTACAGAAAAATTTATGCGGGCGCATAAAGAGAGTGTGAAGCGGGCAAAAACAGGAAAATAAGATGACAAGAAATAGCAGAATTTTATTAATTAATGTCATCTGATTTTTCACAAAAGAAACCTTGCGTTTTCGCAAATGCTTTGATAAAGCAAAATAGCGAAAGCCGGAATGTGAAAAATCAGATAACCTTATTTATTAAATAATGGTAAAATTTTGCTGTAGTCAAATTATTCCTTTGAAGGTATTTTTTCTTAGGGCAGGCTCTGCTCTTTCCGCCTTTCTTCTGCTTGTTCACAGGTAAAGTCTGCGATTTTTCGGACAATGAATTTTATGACCTTATTTTCAGAATTAATTTGAGAATATAATCAGAAATCCGGTCTTTTTACTCTTTGTGCAATTTGTCGGTTTCCGGCGGCTATTGTCCCGGCAGGGCGGGGAAGAACTGCTCCTAAGTCTCGCTTTACTGCATAAAAGCGTCACGTTATTTTTTGGATAATTAAGGCGGGCGCATTTTAAAAAAGATAAGCCGCAGGCGGTTTATCCCCTTATTTTTCTGTCGATAACGGGAATTTTCGTGGAAAATATGTTGAAAAAAGGGCTTAACAAAGGGATTTTTTCAAAAAAGCACGAAAAAAAGCGGCTCTTTGAAAAGCCGCTGAGTTGATTTATCGTGTAAAAATAAATCAGGTCTGTCGAATTTTGGTAGTTTCGACGGAAAAACAGGGGAAAATCGGAGAAAAACGGGGCAAAACAGGCATATTTCAGCGTTTCAGAAGGGAAAAATGGACGGGTTTATGGGTTTCTGACGGGGGAATCCGGGCGTTGTTTATACGAAAAATGAGTACTGTAAATACAAAAAAGGCTGCCTCAGTACACGCTGAAGCAGCCTCTTTCTTGCTTATAATTTTATTCCTCGTTATCCTCAACCCACTTAGCCGCCAGCAGAGGAGAAACGATAAGGTCAAGGGATTCCTTACCTATATCGAACATTGTTTCGCCTACTGCGTTGGTATCTCCGCCTAAAATATCGTTGGTGAACTGGGTGCGGTAGGTGATATGGCAGAAGAGGAACTCCGGCGGGATAAGCTCTGCTTCCTGAATCTCTTCAAGCCACTTTACGGGAGACATTCCGCCTATGCTTACGTCGCTTATAAGCCAGCCGCCAGCCGCCGCAGCGTCGTTTGCACAAAGATAAAGGGAGAACTTAAAGGTCTTTTCGCTGTCCTCGGTAAGGATTTCAACCTCGAAATCCTTTAAGCCGAAGCTGTTTATCGCACGGGACTCGAAGCCGCAGACAGGGCAGCAGCCGCCGTAGCCGAAGAGCTTTCCGTTAACGTCCTTAGCGAAGTAGTTCTTGTAGTTTCTGCTTTCGCTGAACTTTTCGATGGACTTATACTGCTCTCTTAAGTATGCGAATTCCGCCTTTGTGATTGTGGGCAGGGGCTTTAAGTAGTAGGGCAGCTGGTCGGGGAGAACCTTGTTGGGTTCTTCTGCGGTAAGATAGTGCTTGCTCAGCAGCTTGTTGTCCTGACCGGTTATTACAAATTCCGCAACGTCTGCGAACTCCGGCTTTGTGTAGTCGTCTCTGAGGGCAACGTACTTCTGCGCCTTTTCACGCATATCCTGGGTTATCTCATCGCCGATTTCAATAATCTTTATAATCTTTTCGCCCTCGCCGATGATTGCAACCCTGTCAATCTTAAGGTCGCAGGTGTAAAGCCTTGCGGCTCTTTCTGCAATAACCGTTTCGGTAAGCTCCTCGCTTCCGAACATTTTGTTAAGCAGTGCCTTGTCGAAGGAGAAGCGGCTCTTTGAATGAGGGAAGTCGAAAACTCTGCCGTCAAGCATACCGCACTTTATCAGCATACCTGCGTCGCCGATAATTTCAAGCATCTCTGCGTTGGAAACGCTGGGCGGAATCATAAACTGCTTGTTGTATGCACAGAAGCGGTAGCGCTTGTTGATGTCAAGCTGGAGGGTAATCTTGCCGCCCTGCTCCTTTATTTCCTTCAAGAAGGTGATTGTGTCCTTGCCCTGGGTGAAGCTGTTTATGAGCATTGACGCAACTTCGTTGTAGTTCTGGTGGGTATCGAAACGGTGCTGGCGCTTCTGGATTGCACGCATAGCGTTATCCAGATTTCTGATGTCCATTTTGGACACCTCGTAGCGCTGCTGCTCCTCGCCGTGGGAGATATAGAACTGATAGTATTTCATTACTATCTTGTAGTCCTCGTGGTATATCTCGTCGTACATAGCAAGCAGGCGTTCAAGCTCGTCGTCGTTATGGACGATATTGTCCTTTAAGAACTCTCCCGCCATCTTCTCCGCAACGGAGGTGAAGCCGAAGTAAAGATTGTTGTCGGTGCGGTTTGGTGTTACCTTTGAGTCAACGTAGAAGGTGTTTCCGTTGTGCAGGAATTCGTAAAGATACTCTCTGCCCTTCTTTACGCCTTCCTCGTTTTCCCATTCGTAGCCCACGTAGATAATTCTGTCGTCCAGCTCCGCAAGCTTCTCCTGCATATTTTTCAGAGCGTCGGTAACGTAGGTCTTGTATGCAGTACCGTTTACATGCTCAAGCTGTGAGATATGCTCCGCATTGTCCAGATAGCCTACTTCCTTAAGCTTTTCATAGCCTGTAGCTTCCTTTTCGCCGGGGTAGATAAGGGAAAGACTGTTCTGGAACTTTGATTCAAGCTTAGCGCCGAATTTGCTGGTTTTTATAAAGTTCTTGAAGAACTCAAAGGCATAGGATTTCGGATAGAGGAAATATCTTCTGTCCGAGTCGGGAACAGGCTGCATATCCAGCACGAAATACCGCTTGTAGACCTCCACCATCTTCTGCAAATCTGCTTCAAGGTGGGTTGTAACCTCGTTTTCGCTGTCGTGGCGGATACCTGTTCTGTGGGGTGTTATGTACTTGTTGGGGACGCTTATAAAGAAGGCGGAAAGATGCTCTTCCTTAAAGGCCTCATCATTTTCCTTATAAAGACCCGTAAGCTCGTAGGTTGAGAAGTAGTTGTACTTCTGTATCATAAGCTTTACAAGCTCGGCTCTTTTTGCGCTTGCAACAGCATAGGGGATAAGGTAGGAGAAGCCGTCGTTCTCGTAGCAGAGGAAGTCGATCATGCTCTTGTTGTTCTGAAGGAAGCGAATCATAGGAGTTGAGTCGCCCTCCTTCTGATACTGCATAATCTTATAGACGGTCTTAAGCTCGTCGTTTACCTTTACTGCAATATTGAAGGTACGGTCCTTAGCCTCCTCGGGGCGCTTACGCATATCCCTTATGTCCAGAATCTTCTTCCTGTTGAAGGCGAAGCAAAGCTCCATAAGGTTCATATAATTGCCCTTTTTATCGGTAAGGGTAAGGAAGTTGTCCATTATTGCATTGAATTCGTCGCCTCTTACCTTAAAGGTGATTTCTGTGCCTATGAACTGTGAGCCGAAAAGGTCAAGCTCAAGGATTTTAAGGTTGCCGTTGTCATTCTTGATTTTGAAGCTGAAGTTGTTTGACTTAAGAGCAAGCCACTCAACGTTCAGGAAAACGCTCTTTGCACCAACACCGAAGCGGCCTTCTCTTGTCTTTGACTCGTCGATTTCGCTTCTGCCAAAGCTTAGGTAATAGAGAATCTGCTCCATAGTAAAGCCGACCTCGTTATAGGACAGGCTTACCTGATGGGTATTTGTTGAGAAGTTGATAAGAACCTTTATGTCCTTTGTTTCGTAGGAGCAGCCGAAGGTGTTCTGCAAAAGCTCTCTTAAAATACTCTCCTTGGGGTAGTCATTGATGCTCAGCAGAGTATTGAAGGCAGTCCTTCCGCTGAAGGCTTCGTTGAAATAGTCCTTGAAGGGCTCGCTGTCGGAGTTTCCTGTAAAGAGAGCGGTCTGAATCTTTTTAAGGGCAGCCTCCCGCTTTTCGGTATCCTTGGCGGCGTGACCCTCGTAGAAGTCGCCGATGTACTGCTTAAGCTCCTTGGCAAGGGCTTCCTTCGCCTTTTTTTCTTCGTAACCCATTTATATCACTCCTTCGTTGTAAGCTTTGATAAATTCGCCGTAGGAGCCGCCTATTCCTAAGGTCTTGTGCCAATATGTCCAGATATTATAAAGAACGGCGGGCTTTAAGGTATCGGAAACCTCTTTAAGAGCGTCCTTTATGTATACGAAATTCTTCTTGCCGGCAACAGCCTTTTCAAGCGCCTTCCTGCTTTCGTTAAGACCGAGCTTGAAGGGATTTCCGTCAAGGTAGCTTGCAAACTGCCTGAACTCGTCGGTATGGGCGCTGTTCTTCGGGATTGTTTCAAGTCCGTTCTTGTCGTTGAAATAGGAGTAGCCGGAGCGCAGCTGCTCTACCTTAGCCTTTACCTTTTCAAGGAGAGCCTCCTTGTTTATTTCCTTTTCCTTGAGCAGTTCTTCTACTCCTAAGGCTGCGGAGAGTACTTCAAGCTTACGCTGTGAGTATTCGTGGGTACGGGCTGCGGTGGTGAGGTTTCTGCCTGCGGGGACGTTATATTCAAGCTTGAAGCGGGAGATAACGTCGAAGCTGGAGCCTACTGCACCTGTATAATCGGCAATATACTTGATGTCAAAGAGCATATCCGAAAGAATCTGCTCAATTCCCTCAACGTAAAGCAGGATATTTTCCGAGGGAACATTTCTGCGGAATGCCTTATAAAGATTTCCCGCAAGGGCTTTTTTCAGTATTCTGCTGTCGAAAGCGCCGTTTTCGTCTGCAAAAATTATAAACTGTGGATTCTTTCCGCCCATAAGTCCGCGGCGCATATAGCGCTGCTGTAAAATTACAGGGTTATCGGGAAGCTCGTAGTTGATGATATGGGTAATAGGGGAGTAAATTCCGCAGGTTTCGCTTAAGTTGTCGTTTGCAAGAAGAACTCTTATTCTCTGTCCCTTTTCGGTTTCGTACCAGTTCTTGAGCTTTCTTGTGTCAAAGCGGGACTTATCGAAAACAGCAACGCTGCTTATCTTGTCATAGTAAACGGAATTAAGGATTTTTTCTATGTAGCTTACGGTAGCCTCTGAGCTGAAATAAACGATAGCGGTCTTATCCTCGGAATTCATTACTTCATCAATGATACCAAGGAATTTATCCAGCTTCTTATCCTTAGCTCTCAGTATTTCCGCCTCAGACCTTGTATATGAGGGCTTAAGGTAGATTTTACGTTCTTCAAGATTATATTCCTCAAAGATATTTCCGCCGTGGGAGTAGCGGCTTCCGGACTGCATTTCCTCGATATGGAGCTTCTGGGGAATATCCTTTTCCTCGAAGGAATATTTTACGGTAGTTATCTTGTTGTCCCCTGCATTTCCTGCGGGATAGTCGGCGTAGGGAGTGTTCATTGTGAACTGCATAACCTTTTCGTCGATAGGATAGCCGTCTATGCCCTCTGCCATACTGCTCTCGTTAAGGAGGGCTTTTACAATCGTCTTTATTTTGTCGGGGGACTCGGTATATTCGGCAGGGTAGGGAGCGAAAACAAGAAGCTTTTCCGTCTTCATACCCAGATTATCGGTATAAACGGAAGGCTCAATTCCGTCAAGTGAGCCTGCTGCGTCGATAATAACAAGGTCCCAGAGAAGACCGCTGTTCTTTATTTCAGCAAAGGAGGAGCTTCCCGCCTCTTTCAGAACCTCCTCGTCCATAATAAGGAGGTTTGCCATCTCGGCAGAGAAGAACTGGATAGAATTATGAGCGCCGTTAACGAACTTGAAGTCAAGCCCAAGTCCCTTCAGCAGGCAATTGTACCAGCTTTCCTTACAGCCCGCAGGGCAGATAATAAGGATATTCGGATTTTCCTTTTTGTTTGCAGTATCAAAAATGCAAAGCTGAGCCTTATCCGCCTTACCCTCGCCGTAGCCGCTGAAGTCTATGCAGTAGCCGAAGCTGTCCAGTTTTTCGGGGATACTGAAGTAAAAGGGATTAAGGTCGAGGCTGTTGGAGGCTATCCATTTTATTTCATTTGCGTTCATATTACCATCCTTTCCGCACAGGCAGCCCGCAATTATGTCCTGCCCGTCGTTTTATTCGCATTTACAATATCTCAACTTACATTATACACTTTTTTAATTTATATTGCAACCGTTTTTTGCAAGTTAGCTTTAAATAAACGTTTTCACCAAATTTCCCCGCCCTTTTTTGTTCAAGTGTTATGGTGTGCGGTATATATTATAATAGTATAAAAGAGAGATAAGAGAAAAATATTTGTGTTTTTATGAGCAGGGTGGCTGCTCGCCCCCCTGACCCCCTCGGGAGCGCGGGGGCGCTCCATCCCCTTTGAAGCTTGATTACTGCATTTGCTTGTAGGTGTAGAATTGATGCACATTCGCAGTTGTTGTGCAGATTTGTGTTTATTTCGCATCTGTGCGTAGAGAGCTGCTGATGTTTTATCCGTTAGTTTTGTGGCTTTGCGTTGTGGGGTGGTAATGGGTTTTGCTTATGTCCGCTGATGTTTGCAATTGCCGCCCGCTTTGCGCGAAGCGGCTGAAAGTTTTCCGCCAGCCCTTTTTCAAAAGGGCTGAAAATCTTTTCTCTTAAAGTCTCTTCTTTCTCTCACTCTCTCAAACCTCTCAAAAAAAGAAATCTCCCCGCAGCATGAGGAGCACTGCGGGGAGATTTGCGGGGGT
>JBJERK010000197.1:0-12104 GCA_051882255.1 Ruminiclostridium sp. | reverse complement strand
GCCGCTCCCTTGTCTCGTCAAGCTTTGCGCTGTCCTTAAGGGCGATGAACATTGTAATATCAGCGAAGACAGAAACTATAATTGCCACCCAGATAAAGGGCATATCAAAAGCTATGTAGTTAGGGTCAGTCCAGGTCTTATATGTGCAGGTAGCGAGGAAGAAGAACTGTCCTATAGGGAACAGGATAAACAGATTAAAGCTCTTTATCGGTATTTTTCTGAAAATTCTGCGCCAGATAAAGGCAAGAACATACATAACTGTCAGTCCCAGCGCCACGCTCGGAACAATAAGCAGCAGCTCCTTCCAGTTAGTAGGCACCACCCTTGTGTCGTAATACCCGAAAAATGCCAGATAAAAGAAATGCAGAAAAATATCTGCCGCCGTCATAATAATCAGGTGGAAGAAAGCCGCAATAGCGCAGAAGCTTTTCTTTTCCTTAAAAAGCAGCAGCGCAGGTAAAACAAATGACAGCAGCATACCCACCAACTGATAGGTAGTACCTCTCGTAAGAAAGTACAGAACAACGCTTCCCATTCCAAGCATTACCGAAAGCAGGTATTTATTTATCTTCGGCGTTATCATCATGCACATAATAAGATAGTAACCTATATTTGACACAAAATAATATGAAATAACATAAATAAGGGCTATAATGTTCTGCTCCGTCATATCAAACCTCCGCAAATTTGTTCACGCAAATAACAATTATACTATAAAACAAGGTTATTGTCAACAAAAAACACCGCAGAAATTAATCTGCGGTGCGCCGTTTCCTATATTTACTGTTCTTTGCTTGCAGCCTTTATTGCTTCCTCCGACTTGCTTAAGTCAATTCCGCTTTTTGAAAGCCTTATATTGATAACTATGCCTATTATTATGGGCAGGTAGAAGGTAAGGAAGCGCCAGATAAAGGTTGAAAAGCCTGTATAATCTCCGAAAATTCCGCCGAAAAATGCGGCGTAGCTGCCCTCAGCAGCGCCAAGAGCGCCGGGAAGGGGTACAAAGGAGGAAATCATAAGTACAAATGCCTGACAGGAGATTATCGTGAAGAAATCCGCCTCGCTCATACCAAAACCACGATAGATTATGTAGGTAATGCCGAAATAGAGAAGAAGCTGAACCGCTGTAACAAGGCACATTCTCACAAGAAGAACCGGTCGGTGCTTTATAAACAGGAAGTTCTGGTAGTACTGCTCAAGCTCCTCGTCGATATAAGCGGTTTTTTCCTCCGGGTTCTTTATTATCCTGATTTTTCCAAGAAGCTTTATAATTCCATGGGCAAGCTTTGTGGCTGGCTTTCTGAAAAATGCCAGCATAAGCAGCAGGAGAATAACCGCCGTATTTACAACAAAGCCGATAATAACAAGGAAGGTAAGCCCCTGGAGACTTCCGCCCATGAACATAGGAAGCTTGAATACAAGGAAAATAACAGAATAAATAGTAAGCATAAGCTGATACACGATAAACCTGCTGAGCAGAGCGGTCATAGCCGAGCCTAAGGAAAGCCCCCGCTTTACAAAGGCGTAAGCCTGCATGGGCTGTCCGCCGGAGGCGCAGGGAGTTATGCAGTTGAAGTACTGCCCTATCATAGCCACAAGAAAGGTTGTTCCGAACTTTACATTCTTATCAAGGCTCTTTACTGCGATATGCAGTCCCCATGCCTCGCAGAGCCAGTAGCCTGCCATAAAAAGTACTGCAATAACAAGATACAGGGGATTCATATTTTTAAGAGAGGTAAGAAGATTATCCACGCCGTCCACAAAAAACAGGTAAACTATCATAACAACAAAGGCTATGGCGCAGATAATAAGATTAAGCTTGTTACTTTTTTTCTTCATATTTCCGCCGTTTCTGTGTCAATACTCAAACTTTCCAAAATAAACGTAATAATCATTATATCCTATTATGCAAATTTTGTCAACATGAAAAAGGGCGATTACGGCGGTTAAGGGCAATTTTCACCGAAATTTCAAAATAATCTTTTAGGGGCAGTCCTGCTTTATCGGGCGTGAAGTGCGTATGACGGGAGGAATTGAGCTGTAAACGCAGAAAACCGCCGCAGGTAAGCCTTGTGCCTGACCTGCGGCGGTTTTCAGCCGAAGAGCGTTTTACCGCCCTTTCGGATTAGTCTATAAAGTTTCTCTTGGTTATATCCTTGTAGAAGCTGAAATCCACCTTCTTGATTGTTTCAATAATAGCGTCCTCAATTTCCCGCTCAAGACCGATACTGCGGATTTTTTTCTCAATAACGCTTTCCTTGGGGGAATATTTTCTTTTCTGAGCAGACCTGAAGGGCTTGTAGGAAACGCCGTGCTCAATGTCGTGTACCGAAGCGCATACGTCGCTATCCGAATCAATAATGCGCTCAATTCCGCAGGGGATTGCTCCGAAAATCTCGGTAAACAGCAGGCTTGCGGTACAGATTCCCCTGATTACCTCCTCCTGCATATAGGTCTTTTTGAAAATGTGCATATTTATAAGGAACTGCTCAAGGGCGGAGTAGTAGTAGCCCCTGCCAAAGGAAAGGGTAACAGCGTCAGCGCCGGACATATAAGCGCTTATTGCGTCGGAAACCCCTGTCATCATAGTGTTCAGCGGGCATATATCCAGCGGTATGTAGGAATTTTTCTTGTGCCACTTCACAAGCTCCTCAACGCCTTCCGCGCCGCCGAAAACTCCTGTAAGGCGTATCATCGATACCCTTCTCAGATCAATAAGCTCCTGAAGATACAGAAGCATTGCCTGAGCGCTGTATTCGTCTGTATTTGCCTCCACGATTATCTGCTGCATACCGCCTATTTTAAAGAAGGGAGAAGCGAGCTGATAGGGCACAACCACATAGGCAAAGCGCCGTCTCATACAAAGCTTAAGGTCAGATACGGTCTGCACCCTCAGTATGTAGCTTTCGGACAAATCCTGATTTTCCAGAAGCTGGGCGGTCTTTCCGTCGATTTCTATGTAATCTGCACCGCATGCCATAACCGCCCTGCAATAATCCAGAAGCTTTTCTTCGCCGGCATTTCCGGAATTGTAGGGAAAATACGACAGGGTTTTATCAATAACGGCACTTTTCATATATAAATATTCCTTTCGGGTTCATACACATAAGCTTATCTCTGCTGTTTATATTATAGCATATAATATACAATATTTCAAGTGTTTTGACACTGTAATTTTTTCCGACAAAAAGCGGGAATTTGCGACAAATTAAGGAACTCCCCGCAGTTTTTTCTGCGGGGAGCCTTGGGATTACATCTCAATAACTACTTCGTTTACCGGCTTTAAAATCTCGTCTGGAATAAGTATTCCTTCAAGCTTCTCGCCGTTTACGGTTACGCTCTTTACGCCGTGCTGGCTTCCGTTGGGGTTCTTGACTGTAACGTTAAGCTTCTTTCCTCTGAAGGTCTTTTCCATTGTGTATTCCTTCCATTCGGAGGGGATTGAGGGGTCGATTACGAGACCCTTTGTTTCAGGATTAAGACCGAGGATACCCTCTGTTGTACCTACCATAACGGTTGAAGCTGTACCTGTGAGCCAGTGAACGTGCGCACGTCCTGCAAAGGGGCTGTCCTTGCCCTCAACAAACTGACCGAAAACGTAGGGCTCGAGAACTCTGTGCTCTGCGTTGTCGTTGTAGGTTGCGGGGGAAGCTTCCTTCCAGTACTTATAAGCTCTGTCGCCGTGTCCGAGCTTTGACTCTGCGAGAATGAGCCAGCCCTGAGGCTGTGAGAAAATACCTGCGTTCTCCTTTGTGCAGGCGTTGAAGCACTGCATTAATGCACCGTCGAAGCCGTGCTTGTTGTAGGGCGGATACATAACCATAGCGCCGTAGGGAGTATTAAGCTCTCTTTCTACGCTGTCCATAGCCTTTTCAGCCTGCTCCTTTGTTGCAAAGCCGGAGATAACGGACCAGGACTGGGGGTTGAGCCACATATTTGCCTCGGGGTCGGTTCTCTGTCCGATAACGGTACCGTCCTCCTTGTAGCCTCTTATCCATCTGTCCTCGTTCCAGCAGTCTGCCAGAATAACGTCAAGCTTAGCCTTGATTTCGTCAAGGTACTTTACATACTCGGTATCGTTCTTTTCAACTGCATAAGTACGGAGAATCCTGATTGCATACACAAGCTGGAAGGCAACGAAGGTGGATTCGCCCTTCTTGCCAAGGCGCAGACAGTCGTTCCAGTCAGCGTGAAGTCCTGCGGGCATTCCGTGGTTGCCTAAGTGGTTCATAGAGAAGTCGATTGCTCTCTTTAAATGGTCGTAGACAGTACCCTTTTCACCGTCGTTTGCGTAGGAGATTTCCTCGTCAAGGAATGCGCTGTTGCCGCTTTCGGAAATGTACTTATATACTGTGGGGAACAGCCATAAAGCGTCGTCTGCACGGTAGCTGGGGTGACCTGTTTCCTTTGCGTAGGGTGTATTCTCGTCGTTCTCCTCGGGGTGGTTTTCCTGTCCTGCCTTATGAGTATACTTTACAAGGGGCAGTCCAGCACCATTGGTAACCTGTGCGGAAAGCATGAACTTAATCTGCTCGTAAGCCATTTCGGGAGCAAGGTGGATAATGCCCTGAATATCCTGAACTGTATCACGGTAGCCAAAGCCGTTTCTGAGACCGCAGTACTGGAAGGAAGCGGCTCTCGACCAGATAAAGGTGATGAAGCAGTTGTAAGCGTTCCATACGTTTACAATGTTGTTGAAGTTTTCGTCGGGAGTGTGAACCTGGAGGTTGCCAAGCTTGGAGTGCCAGAATTCCTTAAGCTCAGCAAGCTCCTTTTCTACAACGCTTGTATCCTCGTACTTAGCGATAATCTCCTTAGCCTCGTTTTCGGGCTTTGCACCGAGAAGATATACGAATTCCTTTGTTTCGCCGGGATTAAGGGTGATGTCGGTCTGTAAAGCGCCGCAGGAGTTGGTGTTGTAGTTAAGGTCGTTGTTAAGGTCTGCCGAAGCGCCGACGGGGTTTGCGTAGCTGTGGTAGCTGCCTACGAATTTATCTCTGTCGCCGCAGTACTTATCAACCTTCTGTCCTGCAAGACCGAGGAAACGGCTTCCGTTTGGATTCTGAACCTCGTTCTGCTTCTGGAGAATGTGGTTGCCCATGAAATAGGTATGGGTGATGAACAGGGTGTACTGGAGGTTAACCTGGTCCTGCTCGTAGTTGGGGTCGTTTACAAATTCGCAGTAGCCTGTAACTGCAAGCTTTCTGGGCTTGTCCCCTGTGTTGGTAATCTTAGCGCGCCATACCTCGTAGGTAGCGTCCTTGGGAACATAGTAGAGGGTTTCAGCCTTTATATCCGAATATTCGGAGGTGATAACGGTGTAAGCAGTACCGTGGCGGCACTCGCTCTTGTAGCTGTCAAGGGGCTTGCACACGGGGGACCAGGAAGCGGACCAGTAGTCGCCGCTTTCGGTATCTCTTAAATAGATATATCTGCCGGGCTGGTCGGTTGCTACAGAGTTGAAGCGGTAACGGATAACACGTCCGTTAGCTCCGGACTTTACAAAGCTGTAGCCGCCTGCGTTATTAGAGATAATAGCGCCGTATTCGGGGGAGCCTAAGTAGTTAGCCCACGCCGAAGGAGTATCGGGGCGGGTAATTACATATTCTTTATTTTTTTCGTCGAAAAAACCGTAATTCATTGGTTTTACCTCCTTAAAATCAGTTGCGAATTTCCTTCGCTTATACTAATTATACCAATAAAACGTTTTCAATACAAGGGCGGTAATTTCAACAAATATTTGCGGCGGTTTTTGTGCAGTATTTCCAAAATTCGGTTTTATCCCCCTGAAACTCCAAACCGTGTTATATTTACATCAGCCGTAACAGAGTATTCTGCATTCTTAAGCTGTTCCCCGTAGTTTTCCTCAATCTTAAGCCACGAGAAATACTCCTTTGAAGAAATCGAGTATTTCAAATCCGCCGGGTCGGCGCCGCCCTGCACATAAGCCTTTTCAATTGCTCCCGAAATTCTCTTTACAATGTTCTCCTCGCAGAGCCGCTCCACCTCCTCCTTTGAACCTATGGGGTCGGAGAGGGTGCTGCTGATATATTTTCCGTCGGCAGTAACCTTTACTCCGATTTTAAGCTTTCCCTCCTCGTAAACAGGATTTATTGCGGTTTTTACCTCGTAAAGCACAACGGTGACGTTGCCGTCGTCAAGCTCAACCGTAAGCTGTGCTGTATCGCAGCGGTCCATAAGGAACTGGAGACCCGACATATCCTTTACCGACAGCTTTCCGATATACTTCCCCTCACGGAAAAGTGCGCCGCCAGCTATTTCTGCGGTTTTTCCGTCCTTTGTGAAATCGGAATTGTTGTCTACTACCCGAAGTAGGGGCAGGGCTGCGCTTCCCGTAGGCTGGCGGAGCTTATCCATAATCTGATAGAATTTCGGCGAATAGCCAAGCCCTAAAAAAGCCTGATTGTTAAGCATAGCTTCAAGCTTGTCAACGGAAGCGGTGCCCTCCTTGAACTTAAGCTTCATTACGTCCTCCGCCTTATCCTCAGCAACAGCTATCAGCATTTTCATATTGCTTTCGTAATGGGCAAGAGCAAAGCCCATAAGCCCCTCAAGCCCCTTTTCCGCTGCACTTTTTCCCACAACAAGTACTCCCGTAATTCCCATCATCGGCGGCTTTCCGCAGCGGCTCGAAGCCTCCTCAACTGCGTCGCTGGGGGTTATTCCCTTTCCGCTTACTGTAATAACGTTTGGCTTTGTGTTGTCAACAAGGGTTGTGCCGCCGCTTTCCTCCATTCCGAAATACTGTAAGGTTGCGGTATATTCCCCGTTTTCGTAGTCTATGCCGATTGCTTCCACTATCGCCTGCTTGTCAAGCTCCGTATGAGGAATACAGCCCGAAAGACAGAATACTGCACTAAAAATAAGGGCAAAAGCCCCCGCTGCTTTCTTCCCTCTCATTTAGCCCTCCTTTTTCCTTTGGCAAGTCCCATTATAAGCGCCGCTAAAGGGATTAGCGTACCTGCCGCTATAAGGGGCAGTCCTGTATTCTTAACAACCAGCATAAGCCGCAGTAAGGGCAGCTCGGAAGCCATAAGCAGAGAAAGCAGAGCCGCCGCTCCGAGTAATGCCCCGCCGGTTATAAAGCCCGCCCATTTTCCGCCGAAGCTTTCGGTTATTATCTCCCATACCGCCGCCCCGAACAGCGCAAGCTTAACCGCCGCCGCCATTACCCATACAATTACGTCCACACCGTTAAGCCGCTGCAAAACGGAAATGTCGGATATTGAAGCGAGGGTATAAAATGGGAAATTAACCTCGGAGAGGTATTCGCCAAGAACCGTGTTGTAGAGAAAGGTCATTGTAAGCAGGGCGGCGCAGGAGACTATAAGATAGGTTATAACGCTTTTCCCCGCTCCGCTTCTTACCCTGCCGAAAAGGGAGGCGAAAATTATCGCCTCGGTATTCTTTGAAAACTCGGCGAAAAGCTCTGTAAGAAAGGTATTCGGTCTGTCTGCAAAGGCGGGATAAAGGCTTCTGAGCCTTATTTCGGGGGCAAGAGCAGTAAGCACAAGCAGCAGCAAGCCTAAAAAAGCCGCAGATATAAGAACTCCCGTTCTTACGGTAGCCTGTAAGCCCTTGTACAGAGCATACAGGCATACAAGAAAGGTAATAAGGTGCAGAAGCGATGAGGGCGCAGCCTCAAGCACCGTGCTTGCGGCGTAGTAATGCAGCCCCACAAAGGTTTCCGCCATAGCGCCCAGTATAAATACAATCAGCAGTATTCCAAGTATTTTCGCTGTAACCGGGCTTTTCTCCCCTATCGCTCCTATAACTCCTTTTTCCGGCAGGCGCTTTGAGAGGATATAAAGGGGAATATACGCCGCCGCAGTAAGCAGGAAGGACAGGATTACTACAGAGTACCGCTGCATTCCGTACTGGATATTCGTTTCGGAAATTGTTGTTGCCTCGGAGAAAACCCTTGATGTGACAAGCACAAGAGCAAGCTGTCCCCAGCCGATTTTGTTCATAGTCACTCCTCCTCTCAGCGGGCTTTATTCCCGATATTTACCCCGTTCATATCCTGTATTTTAGAGTCGCTTTTAGCAAGGAAGCGCCAGCCCATTCTTATAAACGTATCCCGCATATTTTTCGGAGAGAATGGAGAAAGAGGTACTGTAAAGGGTATTCCGTAGGCGTTCATTGAGCAGAGCTTAATGCAGAACAGAAGTCCCGCCGCCGTTATGCCGAAAAGCCCGAAAAGCCCTCCTGCAAGAATAAAGACAAAACGCATTACCACAATTGCATTGTAAAGGTCGGGGACGATAAAGCTTGCAATAGAAGCAATCGCTATTACAAGCAGCATGTGAGCGCCTGCAAGGCCTGCTGAGATTACAATATCGCCGATAACGATACCGCCTACGATGCTTACGGCGTGTCCTACGTTTGCGGGCATACGAAGCCCCGACTCGCGCATTATCTCGTAGAAAACGCTCATCACGATGCACTCGGTAAGAAGATTATAGGGAGTTATTGCAATAGACGAGGCGATATTAAGGAGCAGTGCGTCGGGTATAAGCTCGGGATTAAAGTCCGCAACTGCCACAAAAAAGCCGGGAAGCAGGACTGCAATAAAAAAGGCAAAATACCGCATAAAACGCATAAGAGAAGCGAAAACAGGGCGCTCGGTATAGTCGTCCAGCATCATAAAGTTCTCGGTAAAAAGCTTCGGTATTATAAGCGCAAAGGGCGTTCCGTCCACAAGCACCCCTACCCTGCCCTCGTACAGCTTTGAAACGAAAACGTCGGGACGCTCGGTTGCTCCCGTTTCTGCAAAAAGCATATTCTTCTCGTCCAGAAAGGGCTGGATATAGCCGCTTTCAAGGATAACCGAAAGGGGCAGCTCCTTAAGCCGCCTTGTGACGTCATCAACCAGCCGCTTATCCGCCCTCTTTTCGATATAGCAGATACATATATCCGTATTCGTAAGGCTTCCCGCTGTATCAAGGCGGAAAACAAGGTCGGGGGATTTCACCCTGCGGCGCACTATCGACATATTTGTACGAACCGCTTCAACAAAGCCCTCTCGTGAGCCACGGATATTCTGATGATTAAGGGGTTCACTTACGCTTCTTGTCTTGAAGCCCTGAACGCCGACGGCAATCCCGCTGTCCACTCCGTCGGTGAGTATAACGCAGAAGCCGTTCATCAGTGAGGAAACAAGGTCGTCGTAGTTTTCTATCTGCTTTTGCTCAACCGCAAGAAGAAGCTCCGTTCTTATAATGTCCGAAACCTGCTGCGGCGAAAGCTTTTTATCGTTTCCGATAGTGCCAATAGGGCGGTAGATAAGGTTTGCAATCTGATTTGTGTCAACCTGCCCCTCGCAGCTTATTGCGCAGATATTTACCTGCCCCGCACGGGCATATTTTATATTAAGGTCGCTGCTGCTTCGCATAATTGCACGGATATTCACCGTGTTTCGCTCCAGCTCCCTTTCAAGCTTTTGATTTTTCAGAGTAATCAGTCCTTTCAGCAATATTTTTTCTGAAAAGTATTAATTTATTCAGAAAGGATAAAATATGAGCGAAAGGACTGATTATATGCTTATAATTGTAATACGTTCCGTTATTCTTTTTGCTCTTGTAATATTTTCCCTGCGGCTTATGGGGAAGAAGCAGTTAGGCGAGCTTCAGCCCAGCGAGCTTGTTACCACCATTCTTATTTCAAATATCGCAACTCTTTCTCTCGAAGACCCTTCCCTTCCTATGCTGCTTGGCATTGTGCCTATACTTATGATTGTGTGCATTGACGTTTTTATGTCGGTGCTGATGATGAAAAACGTAAAGTTCAGGCGTACGGTAACGGGAAATCCCCGCGTTATTATCTCCAACGGAGTTATAGACCAGCGGGAGCTTAAGAACCTGCGGTATACTGTGGACGACGTGCTTGAATCTATGCGTGACCAGGAGATTTTTGATATTAACGAGGTGCAGTATGCAATAGTCGAAACTACGGGCAAGATAAACTTCTTCAAGAAAAGCGACGGAACCTCTAACCCGCCAAGCGTTATTATAAAGGACGGGCTTCTGCTTGATTCGGGCTTGCGGGAGGCAGGACTGGGGGAGCGGTGGCTTAATGAGGTACTGGAGGGAAAAGGCTTAAAGCGCAGTCAGGTTTTCCTTATGACCGCCTGCGGAGACGGAACCTATACTCTTATTCTCTGCGATAAGGCGAAAAAGGAGGAGCAGAAATGAAAAGGGCGATAATCTGCGGAATAATCGTTATCGGGCTTGTGGCGGCGGGAATTATAAGCTATTTCTATACCGACAGGGTTACAAGTGAAATACAGGAAAGCATTTCCCGTGTTTCGGAAAGCTATGAGCGGGAGGATTTTGAAGCTGCAAAAAGCCTTTCCGCCGAAACCGCAAAAAACTGGGAGCATTATCTTGCTGCACACATATTCGTAAGCGATAAGGAGCACGCGCTGGAGATAACCCTGTCACTGCTTCGGATAAAGGCGCTTGCGGAGGAGAAAAGCGAGGAGCTTAAGGAGGAGTGTATTACTGCGATTGACCTTGTGGGGCTTTACAGGGAAAATCAGCGGGTTAATCTTGCGAATATTTTTTAGGAAGCAGCTGATTGCAAGTATTTATAAATATAAATAACTCCCTGTGCTTTACTCAGGGAGTTATTTTGTTTTGCAATCAAATATCGCCGTATTTATCAAATGATGATTTTACCGCATTTATCAAATCAGATATAATGCAAAGCTCCTTGCCGCTGCACCTGCCAAGCAAATCAAGTATTTCTTCCTGCGCCTGTTCTCCGATAACCTCGCGTTCTCCGTATAGAATCTCGTCTGCTCTCGCATTAAGAGCAAGTACAATATCAGAAAAAACTTCAAGGCTAAGCTTTGTATTTCCGGTTTCAATATGGCTCATGTGTGTGACAGATATATCTACCGCTTCAGCCAGCTTTTCCTGAGACATACGCTTTGCCTTCCTCAATTTCCTGATTCTTTGTCCAATAGTATAATAATCCATAACAGTGTTCCTCTGAAAAAAATTAAATTTTATGTAAAACACACTTGAATTATATAGGCACTTGTGCTATAATAAAATAAACTGTATAGGCTATTTTATATCTATATAGTTAAAATTATCTAAGGAGGAATTTAAAATGTTTGAAAAACTGTATGGAGAAACGGAGGAAATTCAATTCGAATTTCTGAAAAAGAGGCTTATAATCTCAGCCATACTATTGCCGGTATTTGGTATCGCAATTTATATGTGGGGGTGGTCTTTCCTGAAGAATTGGTTCGGCTGGGCAACAGTCGGAGCGATATTTACCGGAAATATAGTTTTCGGTGTTGTAATTATAGTTCTGTTTCTGCTTGTAGGTGCACTTGTGGGAATAGTCAATCTTTTCATGGGTATAGGCAGATTTATCTATCTTTGCGTCAAAAGGTCGCAGAACAAATAAAAAGGAAGTGAAAAAATGCTTCTGTTCAAAACAAGAGAAACTATATTGGGCAATCAGGAAATCGTAGACGCCCATTATGTTGACGGCGGATTTGTGGCTTTCTTCATTTTGTGCCTGATAAGCGCCCCTATTTTTACAGCGTTCCTTGCTATAATGGGAGCAGCTGAATGGATATGTTCCCATGCTGTTTTGTGCGGAATTATCGTATCTGCTTTTATTGCAATCGTAACCTTTATAATGAGTAAATCCTGCCATAAGCAGAATATGGGCTGCTTTACAGCAGGCACAGCAATAACTCTGACCGTACCGGCAATTGGAACAGCAGTCGTAATTATTCCGGAAATAATACTTGACAATCCTATAAGTGCGATATGTGCTTTTATTATGTCTGTAATAATATACTACGGCGGAGCCTTTCTTACGTTCAGTATAACCAAACTGTTGAAAAACGGCGTCAAATGCCTCGTCGCCTCGGTTATATATCTTATCGTATCTGTGCTCTTTATGATGATAGTTGTTTTTTCTGGCGATGTAATTAATCTGTCATCAATTATTGAATTATATGCTTTCTGATACGCAAGACCGCAGAAATCCAATAAACTGCTACTTATACTAATAACCGTTTGAACGAAGGAAAAGATTTGCAGAAAGACGGTGCCGAA
>JBJERK010000196.1:0-2954 GCA_051882255.1 Ruminiclostridium sp. | reverse complement strand
ATTTCAACTCACACGCCCCTCGCGGGGCGCGACGCTATATGTTGTATAACATAAGGCCGCGCCGCCTATATGGAGCGGAAAATAACAGCGAAACACGGGTGTTTTACTGTTTTCTTTTAAAAAATACGGGATTTTCCCTGCGAACCTGCCTGCAAATAAATATTATAAGAGGTTCGCAATCAGAGAATTATAACCCCCTCCGGGTCGTAGGTCTGCTTGGTGCCGATATGCTCAACCCGACGGTGCCAGTTGTTGCCGAGATAGTAAAATCTGAGGCTGTCCTCTTCCTCGTCAATGATTTTCACAAGCTTATCCTTAAGCTTTAAAAACGTGCCGTAATCAACGTCAACCTCAAAAACCGAGTTCTGAACTCGCTGACCGTAGTTAAGGCATTCCTTTGCAACCTTACGAAGCCGCTTTTTTCCGTTGGCAGTCACCGTAGACACGTCGTAGCTCACTATTACCATCATAAAAATCACCTACTTCATAAGGTAACAGGGATACTCCTCAAGCTCGCCTCTTATGTATTTTGCCAGCAGCGAGCTTTGCACAAAGGGCAGCAGTCCCAGAGGAATTTTTTCGCCCAGATAGGGGTGGACAATCGTAGTCCTTTTCTTCTCCTGCCAGGCGGTAAGCACCTTGCGCTTTCCCTCCTTGCTGAGATATACAGCGCCGCTTTCCTGCTTTTCAAAATCCTCGGGCTTAAGCTGCTTAAGATTTATCATTGTTAAGGTAAGCCGCTCTGCTATGCACCTTGTCTCCTCCACAAGGTCGCAGGCAAGGCTGCTTCTTCCGGAACGCAGAGCGTGATAAAATCCATAGCAGCTGTCCAGCCCCACGCCTTCCAGTGCGGAGGCGTACCAACTTGTCATTATCGTATACATAAATGAGAGAACTGCGTTTACAGGGTCGAGCGGCGGTCTTTTCGTCCTGCCCGTAACAAAAAAATCCTCCTTCTGACTAAGAATAAGCCTGTCGAAAATATTAAAATAGGATTTTGCGCAGTTTCCCTCAAGCCCCATAATTTCCTCTTTGTCCCTGAGCCCGTAAACCCTTTCTATGCCGCTTTCTATTATTTTTATGCAGTCGCTGACAGCCCCGTCCTCGTCTATTTTCGGATAGTCCCGTACCGAGCGGCGCAAAAGGAAGCGGGTATTTGAAAGCTTTGCGGCAACCGTATTCTGCCACAAAAGAATATCCGGATCTGCGAACTTCTCGAACTGCCCCTTACGGAGAAAAATATTGCCTTTTGTCTTGCCCGTTACCCTTGCAAGAAACTGACCGCTCGGGCTAAAGAAATTAAGCCCGATTCCGTATTCGGCGCACTTCCCCATAAGGGCGGGAGAGCAGCCAAGGTAGCTGAAGCAGTAAATGTCCTCGATATTTGAAAAGGGCATTCTGAACTTTTCCTTATCCTCGGATTTGCACACGATATTCTCCCCATCAAGGGAAAGCCATGCGGTTTCGTCTAAAATATAAAGGGAGTTAAGTAGCTTTCTCATCGCCTACCTCCGCTTCCGACATAACAATTTCTCTTACGGAATAGCTTTTCGTTTTCGGAAAGCAAACATCCTGCAAGGAACAGCCGGAGCATTTCTCTCCCTTTTTTCGTGCAGGTATACTGCTGTCCCTTAATACTGCCCGCATTTTCGCAAGCAGCTTTTTCAGCATTTCATCATATTTCACATATTCGCTGTCAAAGGGCAGAGCCACTCTTTTTCGTGTATCGGCGTAATAGATATAGGCTTTGCTGTTACAGCCCCATATAAAATCCGCACAGATTTTCTGTGCAAAAACCTGTATTGCGTCGGTTGCGCTGAAGGCTTCTGCTTTGGGGGCTTTAGGCTTATATTCTATTATTGACACGCTGAAATTTCCCTCAAGACCGTTAATTTTCACGCCGTTCTTATCTCTGAGAAACTCAATGCAGTCCGCCTTTCCAAAAATATCGTATCCGGGCAAATCATTATAGAGAGCAATATCGCTTCGTACAACCTTGCGGCTGTCGGAATAGCTGTGGCTTCCGTCGTGAACGTGCTCGTGCATAAGATTTGCCTTTACTACAAAAGCGTTTTCCTCCCAGTCATCGTTTACCTCCAGCAGGGCAAATCTACGTGGACAGTAGAGAAAATGCTGAATGCTGCGTATGTTTACAGAAATGTCGGTCATAGCTTTTCGATAAGCGTAACTCCCGCAGGCATATCCTTGTCAATTGTGATATTATAATCCCCGAAGCTTCTTGGCGCAGTAATTTCCGCCTTCTTTTCAACCTTAATCTTGTCAAAAAGAACATGAGCGGGAGCGTTTCCAAGGGCGCTGTCGTGCTTGAAAACGTAAAGCTTTCTGAGGCACATCTTGCCTCTTGCAGCGCTTCTGTCGTTTTCAAACATATTTATAATCGCAGTCCATAAAAGCTCTGCGTCCTCCTCGGAAAAGCCTGTTACCTTCTGTGCAAGCATGGCGGAAATATAACCCTCAGCACGGTAAAGTCCGTAGGAAATTATGTTCTTCTTTCCCATTTCCGTCTGCTTGGCTTCATCGTTCTTGGTTATAGCCTGTCTTGTAATTGTAAGCTCCTGTGAATTTACCGGGTCAAGGCTTTTTGCAAAGTTAATCTGTACCGGACCACGAACAATTCCGCAAGGGTCGTCGCCTGTACTCATTACTGCACCAAAAGCTCTAACGTCGTAGTAATTCGCACACATATATTCCTGCGCCCTCTTAACGTCGTCGGTATTCTTGCCCTTCTGCCCCGTCTTAAGACCACATTCCTCATAAGCCGCAGTAAACTTTGAGTTAAGGGAGCGGTCAGCCTTTATAAGGATATTGTAGCCCGGCTCGTTTTCCTTATAAAGCTCAACGAAATTTCTGATTTTTCTCTTTATGCAGACGTCTGTAACCAATCCGAAGGAGGTTTCCGGGTCGGTTCTGGGCATATTTCCTGCGTCCGGGTC
>JBJERK010000195.1:0-12159 GCA_051882255.1 Ruminiclostridium sp. | reverse complement strand
GCTGTTCTTTCGTCACCTTTGCAATTGTCCTTACCTCGAAAACGGCAACAAAGGTAAGGAGAAGCACTACTGCCATAAAAATAAGCTTTTCGGCAGAAGCGAAGGAGCTTATCCACCGCAGGAAGCCTATTTTTCCCTCGTATTTTCCGATAACCGACCCGGGGGAAACCGCCGCTTCATCGGGGTACTTGTTTGCGTCCCCTTTGGTGATAAAGCCGCTTTCGGTTACGTTCATAATACGGTGGGTATTGAGCTTTCCCTTAATTTCGGCTTCTTCGGAGTAAAAGCAGATTATATCTCCCTCCATAAGCTCCGAGGTATCCGTTTTCCGTACAAGGATATAATCTCCCTCACGGATTGAAGGCTCCATACTTCCGGTAACAACCCGTACAACGCTTACCCCGAAAACCTCTGCAACCTCGCCCCGCATATTGCAGGTCATTATGTAGACTGTCAGCGTGATAAGGGCAAGCAGGACTGCTCCTAAAATAATATCGGCAGAAATTCTGAGAATTTTAACAGCTCTTTTCCTTTGTTCACACATATTTCATTATCAATAGTTTTCCTTCTTTATAATTCTGATGATTTTTGTAATAAAGCTTACGTGGTACTTTCTGAAAATCTCACGCATTTTCTTATCGTAGGCTCTCTGGTCCCAATAGGAGCGCTTCGGGGGCATTTCCTTCGGCATAACGTAAACCTTCTTGCGCTTCTTACCGAATACACGCTTGCAGAACCGCTTCAGCTTAAGATAAGGTGTGGGAGCGTACTTTTCGTAAAGCTTCTGCATTTCTGCCTGCCGCTCCTTTTCAAGCTCAGCCTGCCGTCTTGCTTCTGCTTCTGCGGCGATACGCTCAATAAGCATAGGATTGTCGGAGTCGCCCTCTCTGATAACCTTTCCGTCATGTCGGATAAGGGAAACTAAGCGGCGTATTCCCCGGACTGCCATATAAAAGGGATTTCTCGAATACTCCCTGTAAATCTCCTTGAAGCTCTTTCGTTCAAGCTCTGCACGCATACCCTTAAGCTTCTGGGCACGGATAGTTTCTCTTTCCTCCCGTTCTTTTTGCAGCCGTTCTTTTTCCGCCTGTTCTGCGGCACGGATAGCTTCAAGTCTTCTGCGCTCCTCGTCGATTTCCTTGCTCAGCTCGTCGTTTTCGGCTTCAATTCTTGCTCTTTCCTCGGCTTCAAGCTTTTCACGCTCTAAGCGCTCCTTTTCAAGCCGCTCTCTTTCCTCGGCTTCACGCTTCTCACGCTCAATACGTTCCTTTTCAAGCCGTTCTCTTTCAAGCCGCTCTTCCTCCTCCCGCTGAGCCTTTTCCTCTGCAAGTCTGCGCTCTTCCTCGATTCTTCGCTGTTCTTCAAGTCTGCGCTGTTCCTCTTCAAGCCGCTTTCTTTCTCTTTCCTCGGCTTCAAGCCGCTTTTGCTCCTCGGCTAAGTAGAAGTCGGTTTCTATCTTGATTATTTTGTCAATTTCTTCGCCCAGCTTATCGCTGTCCTTTGGCAGTTCAAGGGTATAGGAATACTCCTCGCTCCGTATCCGCTTTTCTCCTGCAAATGCAAGGTTATAGTCGTCTGTATCCGCTCCGTCAAGCTTTCGCAGAATCCTTGGTGCTGCTGCCTTAGAGGTTCTTTCCTTAAGGATTTCCGCCTGTCGGTCGTTATCCTGGGTAAATGAACGGAAAAGCAGCAGGTTAAGGGCGGAAATATCGTAAAGGTTCTCGATATAGTCCTGCTCAGGCTTCTGGGCTGTATCTGAAACGCTTATCTCGTAGCCAACCTTATCGTAGCCCTCGATGAACTGCCACAAAACAAGGCACGCCTTAAGGTCAACGTTTTTCATAATTGCGTTGGTACGCATAACAGGCGGGCGGATATAGTTTGCGCCCATCTGCTGACAGAAGGGAGAAGCCTTAAAGCTTTCAACGGTTTTTCGTATCTTCTCTACCCTGTCCCACATGGTTGAGCCGTTATTATCGGTGGCTTCAAGGGAGTCAACCGTTTCTATCTTAAGGCTCAGCTTCATTTTATTGCCGCCGCCTGCGTCAAGGCTTGCGTTATACTCCATAGCGAAGACCTCTTCGCTTGCGGAGGCGGCTTTAAGCTTTTCATAGCGCTTGTTTACGAATATGTAAAGCCTGTCGATAAGGGTATTTACGAATTTGTTCTCGTAGGTTAAGAGGCTTTCCTCTTTATGAACATTCAGCACCTTTGAGGGGGTAATTTTTCCCGTAACCGGGTCAACGCTCTGTATAAGGTCGGTATGCTGTGCAAGGTGCTTTATCGAATCCACTGTGATTTTCTTGGACAGGGCAATCGGCACGACCTCTTCCACGTTGACAATCGTCTTACGGGGATTTCGCATAACGTTGTCGATATACACAAGTCCTGTTTCAATAGCTTCAACCCAGCTTGGGTCAATATCCTTTTCCATAACCTTACGGTTAAGGGCAATTGTACTGCGGCTATGAGAAAGCATTGAGCGCATACTGCCGTAGGTTTTATCGCCGCCGAACTGTCCGAGGAAATTCTTGAATTTATTAAACCACTCGCTGTAAAAGCTGCCCAACTTCTCGTCACCGCCTTTCTTTTGTGTAGATTTTCTCAAATGAGAGAAAAGAGAGTTTTTGTAAGGCTTAAATCAAAAGCCTTGATTACAGAACACTGATTTCTGCTGATTTCAGCCTTTTGGGGCTGCCGCCCCAAACCCTGCCAAGCCTTTTGAAAGAAGGCTCGCAGCAAGCTGCAGCGAAAACCTCAGTATTTTTAAGAGAGAGAAGAGAGAGATTAGAAAAGCTTCTGCAATCTCTCCAGATATGCGATTGACTCCTTCATTGAATTTCTGCCGAAAAGCTTCTGCAAGTAGGTGCAGAGGTCCCGTAGCTCGTCTCTCAGCATTGCAAGGTTCAGCGCTTCAAACTTTCTGAAAATCTTGGTTGCAAGCACATAGTCAACGCCGTCCAGCTCCTCGCCGCCGCAGGCAACATAAACGGGAACGAACAGGTTCATCTGTTTCAGAATACGGTTACCGAAAGCAACTCTCAGCTTTTCGATTACCCAAAGGTCAAGCTGCTGTATCTTTTTCAGGGTGTCCTGACTTATGGGGTACTGGCGGAAAGCGTCGTTAAAGAGGCTGTTGATATGGCTGAAACTTAAATTCATGGGCGGAGTATCCGGTGCGTCAAAGGCGATACCCTTAGCGTCAAGGTTTATAGGCTGCGCACGGTCGTAAACCTTATCGGAAATCGCAAAGGTTGAGTCGTCGTTGTTTGCAGTACCGATATACCAGATATTCTGCGGTATTTTCAGCATACCCTTATCCAGCTTCTCCGGGTCGGTACTCCATACGTTAGGAACAAGGTCAAGCTTCCACTCGTCGGAGTTGGGCATTTCCAGAATTGACAGCATTTCCGCAAAGTAGTACTCAACTCTTGCGATATTCATTTCGTCCAGCAGTATAAAGTTGATGTCGTCGTTGTAGGAAGAAGAGTAAATTCTCTTTAAAACTTCCGTTTCGTTGAAGTTCTTTGTAAATTCGTTGAAATATCCGAAAAGCTCGGTTCTGTCTCGCCATGAGGGCTGTACCGAAGCTATTGTTGTGTCCTTCTGTAAGAACTTACCGAAGGAGTAGGGCAGCGAGGTTTTACCTGTACCGGAGATACCCTGTAAAACAATAAGCTTGGTGGAAGCCATACCTGCAATAAAAAGGCGGATAGTTTTTATATCGTAGTAAAGGTGCATGCGTGAGCAGGCGAAGTTCCGGTAGGTTTCGCATATTCCGGCAAGGGTTATGCTGTTGTCGTACTCGGGGGGAGTATAGGTCTTGTAGAAATTGTCCACCTCGATAAGCTTTGAAAAACGAATATCGCTTGTATGCACAATTCCGTCTGCGGAAGTAACCATTTCGCCGCCCTCGGCGGGTGGTGCTGCCTCTATTCCCTCGGGAGCAGCCTCGCCGATAGCGGGCGGAACGTATCTTGCTCCGCCTGTGGAGTATGCTGCGCCTGCGGGAACGCCTATCTGTGCTACCTTCATAGCCATAATCTCGTCCTTTTCACGGGTAAGCTTAATTACCTGCCGCTGGAGAGTTCCAAGCTCCTCGATAACGTCCTCGTCGCTTACTATGGAGTGGCGGAAGCGGATATATTTCCGTATAGCCATAATAATAAGCACTATAACAAGCAGGAAAATCGCCGCTACAATGACAATGGACACAATGGACAGAATCCAGCCAACAACCCCGAACTGCTCGGAATGTTCCTTAAATATTTTTATGTAGTTCTCGAAATTGAAAATCTGTTTTATTCCCTCAAAAAGCCCTGTAAAAATGGTTGCAAAGCCTTTCAGTATTTCGGAAATGAAAACAAAAAACCATTCTAAAAAGCCGTTCATATCGTCACTCCAAGCTTCGGGCGCTGCCCGTTATTACTCTTCCGTTTCCTCGGACTTATCTTCTTTTTCTTCTGAAATTTCTTCGTTTTCTTCTGTTTCTTCTTTTGGTGCAGTATCTTCTTCGGCGGGCTTTTCTTCTTCCGGCTGCTCCGCTTTTTGCTTCTGCTCCGCAAGGTATTCTTCGATTGCTCTGCGCTTTATTTCCTCTTCGTCAAGCTGAGGAGCGGCAGGGCGCTTTATTTCTATGATTACTGCAATAAACTTATAAAGCTCGAACAGGAAGAAAAGCGCCAGCGGGATTATTACGCAGATACAAAAGCCCAGCTGAGTTCGCAGGAAGCCGATAACTCCGCCAAGTGCGGGGATTTTTGCGCCTGTCCACTTTCCCACAATATCAGAAGGGTAAACGTCAAGGCTGTCCTTTATGCTGTTATTGTCGCCCTTTGTGGTAAAGCTTATATTGCCGTTTACCAAGTGTACCTCGGTTATACGGTGGGTGTTGATTACCTTATTGCCGTTTATAATCGTCCAGAAGGTTATAACGTCTCCCTCTTTGAGTACTGCAATATCATCAATCTCCCTGTCGATAATAAGATCCGACTGCACAAAAGTAGGCGCCATAGAGTCGGACTCAACGGTAAGGGGGATAAAGCCGAAGAGGTTTGAGATACCGCTTGATTTATCAACAGAAAAAGCAAAAATCGTCATAATAAGGGCGAACACAAGCACTACCCAGGATAATACCGATACAAAACCTTTTAAAACCTTTTTCATTCCGTTCTCCTTATGTATTTTCAATAATCTTGAAGTTCATGCCAAGCTTCATTGTGCCGCCGATTATATCGTCAACGCAGTCCGGGTCGTTTCCCTCCAGCCACACAACAACGGTGTACTTATCCTTGCCGCCGGGCTTTAAGCTGTCGCTTTTCGTGGTCATAACTACCGTCGACGCCTCAAATTCCTTATCGCAGTCATTTTCCTTGCCTGTTCCGTCGGACTTTGTCTTTCCGTAAACGGTTTTCTCGCCGTTTTTATAGACTGCAATTCTTATCGCCTCGTCAACTCCGTTTGTAACGTTCTCAATTACCATTTCTCCCTTGTATGCAAGAGTATCGTCACCGGAATTTATGAGGTAGAAGGTATAGGCGATATAGTTTCCGCCGTTATGGGCGCCGTTTATCATATCAATATTGTCGGGCAGGTCTTCTCCGCTTATGTTTGTCATATCGTAAAGAATACCCGCATTGAGGGTTGCTATTGAGCGGTCATATTCGGGAGTTTCGGAAAGGGTAAGCCCCTGATTTACCATATCGTACTTATTAACCATTACCGTAAAGCTTCCGAATTTATCATAAAAGTATGAAATTGCGTAAGCCGCCGCCACAAGCGCCACAAGTATTATGAGCAGTATGCTTATCGCTCTTGTTATAACCTTATGCCGCTTAACCTCGCCTGCCGTTCGCCGCAGGGTCAGTATATCCATAGAGGCGTTTCGTTCCTCCCCGCCCTTGCCCCTGCGCTTTTTCTTCGGAGCCTCCTCAGCTGCGGGGCTTTCCGCTGCTGCGGGGCTTTCCGCTGCTGCGGGGCTTTCCGCTGCTGCGGGGCTTTCCGCTGCCGGATTTTCAGCGGAAGCGGCTTTTTCTTCGTTTATCGTAATATCTGCCAAAATAAAATCCCCAATCTATATAAACTAATCCTGACTTTTTCTGCGTACAAAGCGTTCAAGCATAAAGCTGCTTCCCCGCTCACCCGAGTTTTCCTCCGCCGTATAGTAGGAACAGCGCAGGTCGTACAGCATATCCGCTTTTTCCGCCGAAGGAACTCCCGAGGCTATTGGCTCTATGCCAAGCTCGCCCAGCGTTGTAATAAGCGAACGCACACAATTTTCCGCCTTATCGCCCTTACCCAGCATAGCGGCAACCTCTTCTTCAAGGAAAACGTACTCCGGCTCCAGCTCGGACAGCCTGAAAAGCGGGAAATTATCCGCCCCGATACCGCAGACCATAGTGTGAAAGCCTGCTTTTCTGAGCTTTCTCATAGACTCATCGCAGTACCCGTCATCTTCTCCGATAACAAGGGGCGGGATTTCAAGGCAAATCCTGTCGGGGGAAGCGCCTATCTGCTTTGTAAACTCGGTAAGTATTCCAGCACAGTCCTTCTTGTGCAGAAGTCGTATGGGCATAAAAAGCGAAATCCATTTAAAGTCAAGCTCCCGCTCGATAAACTTCTCCGCCGCCTTTACGGTCTGGAGGAGGGCAAGCTTAAAGAGGGAAACGCACCTGTCGCTGCTTTCGATAACGGGCATAAATCTTTCGGGGAGAATAACGCCCGAATCGGGGGAATTGAGCCTTATTCTCGTCTGGAAAAAGGCAGGCTCCTTTGTATCGGTTTCGTATATGGGACGGTATCTTATTTCGATAGCCCGGACTCCGTCAACGGTAGTTTCCGCTTCCTTAATTTCATCCACTTTTTATCACCTCCCGATAGGTATAAAACGGGTAGAAATACCCGATTTTATTATACTACCATTTTCGCCAAAAGTCAACATTTTATCCCATAAAACAGGGCTTTGCGTGAAATTAATTTATTTAATTTGTCGTGGGAATTTTTATGCATAATTACGAAATTTTTGCATAAAAAATCCCGCACGGAAGTGCGGGATTTTGGGGAAGCATATTGTGGGGTTACGGGGTTGGTGTTTCAAACTCTCCGAGTGAGAAGGCAATGCTGATATTCCATTCCTGTCCTGCCTTGTCATCATAGCAGGAAGTGCTTTCGCCTTCAAGCCATACACGAACGTAGAAGTCAAGATGTCCGTACTCTCCGGCATTTTCTGCATAAGGAAGCTTAAGACCCGAAACAACACCAACACCATCAATAAAATCTGTACCGTCTGTTACAAAATCAGTTGCACCGGATAATACAGTAACCGCTCCCTTTGAAGTTGTACTGTCAACCGCTTTACCAGCTTCATAGTATTCTTTATCAGCACCGAAAATATTTGTTGTTGAACTGGTACCCGTAGTAATCGGTATAAACGCAACACGAACAGCTTTATAAAGAGTCTTAGTATCTCCGGTTGCTCCATTGTTGTTGATAATCATTTTGCAGTATAAATCGCCTTCGGTTTCAGAATCCTTAACCTTTGACGTTCTTATATGTACCGGAATATCAACATAATAACCGACAGTACCGGTTGATTCAATAATCTGGGAACCGGAAGTAGTAGGTAAAGTAGCCCTCTTCTGAATCTGAGCCATATCGTCCGGAAGTGTTAATGCCTTGAACGTGCTTGCTGTTCTTCCGCCGTTGCTTGCGTCTGTTGCGTCAAATAATGCTGTTGCATTAACAGAAGAAGCAGGTTTAATTTTACCTATATCAGCGTAATAATCATTAACGGCTACAGCGCTCTTCCAACCTTTTTCGGTATCCGTATCAGCAGGATGTTCCCCGACATAAGTACTGCCAGTATCATTTTTTAGAGTAATAGCATTACCATCGCCGGTAACCGAAGCCAACGCAATCTCAATACCCTCGCCCACAGTAGCCGTCATATTAAGTCCTGTCATCTTAACTTCCTTATTCATAGTAAACCATGCATAAGTAGCTGTAGAAAGCATAACCGCCGAGGTTGCAAGCATAGCGACAGCGGGAATAAGCTTCTTAAGTGCAGAATTTTTTCTTTTTTCCGTTTTCATATTCATCTTCCTTTCATAATTTTAAGCGAAGATTTATGGAGTACATAATCTTCTGATTAATTACATTTTACTACAATTTTCCCCGTTTGTCAATAAAATGTATTAAAATAATTAAATTTTACAAATCAGGGAAATCCCGTAAAAATCCCTGTTTTCCCTATTATACACCCATAAGGACAACAAAAGGACAACATTTTTGGGCTTTTTCAGAAAAATTATTCTCTGACGTACTTCATTATATCGTCGTAAATTGCCCGGTAGCCTGCCTCGTTTATGTGAAGTCCCTCGATTGTAAACTCCGCCTTAAGCCTGCCTTGCTCGTCCTTAAGATTGCGGTTGATGTCGATATACCTTTGTCCGTGCTTCCCGGCTAACTTCTCAACCTCCTTGTTGGCGGTAAGAATCTTCTCGTTTGTGCGGATTTTAAGGCACTCCTTCATCTCCGGGGCTGCCGCCTCGTAGTTTACGGGGTAGTATGCCATAAGATAGATTTTAACCCCCGGTACAGCGGCTTCGATTGCGGTAATTATCCTGTCGTAGTTCGCCATAAGCCCGCTTATTGGAATACTCGACCAGCTCAGGTCGTTGGTGCCGATATTGATAAAAACTTTTTTGGGCAGTAAGTCTGTTGCACAGACATCGATTACCTCCAGCAGCTCGTCGGAGATAAATCCCCCGACTCCCCGATTGTAGATTACCGTATCCTCCCCATGCTCGGAAAGCAGCTTATTTATCGGGAACATTTCCATAAGGGAAGAGCCGGTAAAAACAATCTGCCCCTTTTTAGCGGTCTTGTTTTCCTCCCTGTACCGCTCAACCTTTATCTCCTTGTCGGTCATGCAACCACCTCCGGAATTTTGCTTTTTTGTCTTTAGGTTTTTGCTCTTTTTGGGGCAGTACTGCACCTGCCGCCAAAAATTAAAGAACGGACAAAACGGTTCTTATAAGATTTTCAACGTTTATGGGCTTTGAAATATAGGCGTTCATTCCACATTCGTACGCCTTTCGAACCTCTTCGTTAAACGCCTCGGCGGTCATGGCGATAATCGGGATATTTGCGGCGTACTTTCCCGGCTCCCGCCTTATCTCTTCCGTCGCCTCGTATCCGTTCTTCCGTGGCATTCTGATGTCCATAAGGATAAAGTCGTATTTCCAATCGCCGCCGTCTATGAATTTATCAACAGCCTCCTGCCCGTCCGCCGCAGAGTCAACCTCGGCGCCGTAGTTAAGAAGGATTTCCTCGGAAATTTCCTTGTTGATTTCGTTATCCTCGACTAAAAGCACCCTGCAGCCCCTGAAGCAGCCCTCGCTGCTAAGCATACTAAGCTCCTTGTCGTGAGCCTCGGCGCTTTTTGCTTCCTCCTCCTCGTTAAGGGGCAGGAAGCCTAAAGCAACGGTAAATACCGTGCCCTTTCCCTTTTCGCTTTCAAGCTTTAGCTTTCCGCCCATTGTGTCCACAAGGTTCTTTATGATAGTAAGCCCAAGTCCTGTGCCCTGAGTCCTGTTCACAAGCTCGTCGTTCTCACGCTCAAAGGGAGTAAAGGCGGTTTTAAGGAACTCCTCGCTCATTCCGATTCCGTTGTCCCTGCATATAAAGCGGTATACAATTTTATCGGTAATGGAGTTCTCCCTTTCCTCTATATCAAGGCTTACCTTTCCGCCGCTGCCGGTGTATTTTATGGAATTGCTCAGCATATTCTGCAATATCTTGAACAGCTGGATTGAATCCCCCTTAAGGTGCCTGCGGCGGGTCTTTTCAAGGCTTATACTAAAGTCAATTCCCTTCTTCTCCGCCTGGGGCTTCATCATCTCCTCAAGGTCCTTTGCCAAATCCTCAAGTCGGAAGGGCTTTATATCCAGTATCGTCTTCCCGCTTTTCAGCAGAGAAATATCCAGCACCTCGTTTATAATCTCCGACAGAAGCTTACAGGAGGTATCAATCTTATTCAGATACTCCGTAAGCCGCTCCCTGTCCCCGATATTCTTCCTTGCAAGCATTGTCATTCCTGCAATTGCGTTAAGGGGCGTTCTTATGTCGTGTGACATACTTGAAATAAACTCGGTCTGAACTCTTTCCGCTGCCCTCGCCTGCTTCAATGCGTCCTCGATTAAAAGACGGGACTTTATCTCCTTTTCGGTGTACTCCTGAATATCGTTGATAAAGTAAAGGACTCTGAAATCCTCCTTATCGCCTAAACGGATTGTGTAAACCCGTACCCACCTGTACTCCCCGTCCATAAGGTGGCGCAGTCTGAAGCTGTTGTGGTCGCCATCCTGCTTAAGCCTCGTTCTGTATGCGTCAAGGGTTGTATAGCTCCAGAAAAGCTCCCTGTCATCCGGGTGCACAAAGCTCATACCGTAGGCATAGTTGTCGTAGGTGTACGTACCGTCGGGAACAACGGCGGGAGCAGTGCCGCTGCTTCCGTAGGGGTTTCTGAACAGATAGCTGTTTTCGTTTACGTTTACAAGGATTATGTTCTGAAATACCGTTCCGAATCCCTTAAGACAGTCGTCAAGCATTTTCTGAGCCTTGTCTGCTCCCGGCTTCTCATCAGCCTTCGCAGGCATAATCAGGTTCATATTTTTTGTGTGCAGCAGTACCGAGCGGGGCGCTCCCTCTGATCTCTCGCAGACGGAAGCCTTAAGCTCAAACCAATCGAAGCTGTTTTCGGTCATTTCCGAGCAGAACCGCAAACAAAAGCAGTCCTTATCCGAAAGCTCACGGCTTAAGCTTTCTGCTGAAAGGCTGTCCGAAAGAGCGGGTAAGTCCCTGTCGTTCACCGAAAAAAGCTTAAGGTAACCCGAAATGCCGGAAGGCACAGAGCCGGAAGAGATTTTTTCTCTTAAGGCATTATTTTCCCCGCAGGAAACTATATTGAAAAACCCGTTTTCAAGGTTAAAAAATGCTGTAACAAAATCTATCGGAGTACTTTTCTTATGTTCTGTATCGCTCATAAAACCTCCGCAAAAAATCATCTTATACATTATATCGTCAAAAATCGACAAAAATTAACAAAAAAAATATTTTTTCATCAACTTATCTTTTACCTGCATTTTATCACTTTGCGGTGTCCCTGTCAAGTAAAAAATGTCCGGAATAATCACTTTTCCCGCAGTAAAACAGCCTGAAAAGCGCAAGACTTATCAGGCTATTTAACCGTGTATAAATAGGTTTTTAGCAGGAAGCTAAAGCTGCAGGTATTGCCTGCTGCCCCGAAGCAGGAGCCTATATAACCTCAAAGCTGATTACGCAGGGCCTTTCTCCGCCGCTGTCAAGGGGCGAGGATACAATTTCAACCGTTTTCAGCTTAAGCCCCAGCATAATCTCGTAATGGTGCTTAAAATGCCCTGCACAGCAGAAGCAGTAATCAGAGGATACGCTGTAATCCCGCTTGACCCCGTTGAAATTCGGACAGGCACACAGGAATTTCTCCCCGTCGGAATAGCTTACAGCCCTTACCGTTATCCTGCCGTCGTCGTTCATCATCGGCTCTCCCATAAATGGAACAGCCTTTATTTTCTCCAGCTTTTCCTTAAGGGGCAGTCCTGCGTTTTCCCGCGCAAAGGCTTTCGACGCCTTTTCTCTTGCTCCGCCCTTACAGCAGGCGTTCCACTCTAAAAGCTCCTGCAATTTCCCCGGCTCCCGCTCTGTCAGAATGTCCACCGCTCTCTTGAAATAAGCCGCTCTGACTTTCTTCGGGGATTTATCGGAAATACCCTCGCAGCCCTCCCCGATTTCGGATATGACGTCTTCGGAAATCCGGAATTTTTCAAGAGATTTTATGAATTTTTCTGTACCCGGCATATTATTCACCTCGCAAAATCGGGAAATAAAGGCTGCTGCCATAAAAAGGCAGGAAGCAGTTCTTTTGTTTTATGGGAATATTATACACGGTTTTGCGGGGAAATGCAAGGGGGATAATATCGGAAACTCGCCGCCTTTCGGGGCTGCCGCCCCAAACACTGCCAAGCCTTTTGAGAGAAGGCTCGTAGCAAGAAGCACATAAAGCTTCAATATTAAGAATATACTATTAAGACCAAAGCAAAACCCGTGCCGGGCTTCCCGGCT
>JBJERK010000194.1:0-2991 GCA_051882255.1 Ruminiclostridium sp. | reverse complement strand
TGAGGAGCTCGCCGAACATACTGCCGCCGTCAAAGCGCTGCCGTATATTGTTCAGGCGCTCATAGCTGTACATATTGTATCCGTCATACAGACTGCGGATTTCCTCGCAGTCGTTGTATGAAACAAGAAACTTTGACCTTGAGCCTGCCAGCGTATCACGAAGCCGAACATGGTCTGCCTTTCCGAAACCTACATTTTCATAGTAGCTTTCGGTATTGTAATATGGCGGGTCGCAATAAAAAAAGCTGACCTCGCTGTCGTGCAGCTTAATCAGCTTTTCAAAATCCTTGTTTTCGATTATTACCTTTTGCAGCCGCCTGGAAGCCTGCTCGATAACGGGGAAATTACTCCACATGGAATGTGGCTTGCCGCCGAAGCTGTCGCAGCCGCTTGCGTAGCTGTACCTGATAAGCTGATAGAACTCGGCGGCTCGCTTTACATCTCCGATTTCCGCTTTTTCGCTGATAATGTGCTTGATACGGTCAAAATCCTCTCTCGAATTAAGAACATATCTCAGCCTTTCAATCAACTCCGAGCTATGGTCCCTTACACAGGTAAACAGATTAGAAACGTTGCTGTTGAAATCATTAAAAACCTCAAAATCGTTCCCCGGCGGCTTTGCAAACAAAATCCAACCCCCGCCCCCGAAAACCTCGATATACTTTTCATAGTATAACGGGAATCTCGGAATAATTATGTCACGGGAAGATTTCTTGCCGCCTATCCAGCTCATGAAACTGTTAATTTTCATCACCGCCTTTCGCCTGTTATGCAGGCCGAAAGTGGATATATCGTTCAGCCTGCATTTACAGGCTGATATTTTAGTTCATTTCCATAGAATTGCTGCTTTCGAGGGTGTTATGCTGATAGTCGCTGAGCCAGGTGCTGCCGAATGCCTCACGGGTCTGAAGTCTCCACATAGCAAGCTTTCCTGTATGAACGCTGACGTTATCAATCATAAACAGGAGATTGGTAAGACCGCCATGCTCAAATTTGTAAATCTCCTTGAACCCTTTATCTTTGGGAAGTATGCCTTCCTCACTAAGCATATCTGTAATACCGTTCTCCCATTCGGTAAGGTCGCCGCCGCAGCCCTGCAGCACCAGTCCCTCTCGTTCTGTCATGCTGCCTACTTCTATAGTTGAGATTTCTTTAATCATAAGCTTTGTACCATTTCTTCTTTCTGCGTTTCCATAAATTCTTCAAGTGTAATAGAATCTCCGATAAAGTTATAATTGTTAAACCCTATGTCGATTCCTTTTTCGGCGCCAATAATGGGTTCCTTTGTCAGAATAGTACCCATATGGTTAACAAACACGGTTTCCCGAAGCTCATTGGGTTCACCGTCACAAGCGTCACGAAGGTCATAAGCGTACAAGCCTTCGGGAACAGTTGTTCTGTCAATTCTCGCTTCAGTGAATATGGAGTTTTGATTAAGAATCATAAATCGCTCATAATCAGCCTCTTTTGCAGATACTCTCATCGTTCATCAACTCCTTTATACGCTCGCCCAGAGCCTTTATTACGGGAACGCTTACCGCATTTCCCGCCATTTTGTAAAGGGCAGAATCTGCCATACCAAGGTTCTGTACCTTGTAGAACTGCTCATCAGTAAAACCCTGTAACCGCCAGCATTCAATGGGCATCAGCTTTCGTATTCTGCCCTTATGAATTACTCCATGTCTATCCTGTACGGTTATTGTGAACATGGACTCATCGGGTTCTTTCATCCGTCTGCCGTTCTGTCTTGCACTTTCCTTGGCAGGATTTATAACCGGTATCGGCAAATCCTCCACCAGAACTCCGGAATGCTCGCCGATACGCTTGCTTACACCCGAATCCTGTCGGGCGGTAATGCACCTTGCATAATCCGTTAATTTCGGGTTTACGTTCTGGTCGATAAAATAAAGGCCGGTCTTTGCGCCGTCACCGCCCGAACCTGCACACTGGGTACACGCTACTCCGTTAATGTCATAGACTCTTGAGCCTTGTGAGCCGGGGATGATTTGCCTAAGATTTTCCACATACATGCATCGGAGAGGAAATACTTTTCCGGAACATTCTCCATTAAGATATCCGACAATGTACACACGCTTTCGCTGTTGGGGGACGCCGAAATTGGCGCTGTTATGAACCATCCATTCAAATGGATACCCCAGTTCGGATAACGCTTCAAGGATGACATTGAAAGTTTTCCCTTCGTCATGCGATAGCAGTCCGGGTACATTTTCAAGCACAAAAAACGCAGGTCGCTTGGCTTTAATAATTCTTGCAATTTCATAGAAGAGAGTACCTCTCGTATCGCTGAATCCAAGTTTTCTGCCTGCGCTGCTAAAGGGTTGGCATGGAAAGCCTGCAACAAGGAGGTCAAATTCTCCAAGCTCTGCCGTATCGATTTCTCTTGCGTCACTGAAATACGCCTCCTTTTCTGTGTTATAAATTGCTCTGTAGGCTTTGGCTGCGTTCTTGTCTATTTCGCAGAAACCGATGCATTCGTAACCTCCTGCTGCTTCAAGACCGGAACGAAAACCGCCTATTCCCGAGAACATATCAAAAAATCTGATTGCTTTAATCACTTCCTTGTTTGTTTTTATGAATTTTCAGCTCATTTCCGGGGCTTCGGATTCCTCTCTGTATTCATAGGTTCCCGATTTCTCATTATAATAAAGGCAGTAGTCCTCAAGGCTTTCTCCCCTTATTTCCGCCGCCATTTCATAGGCTTCCTTCGACTGTGCGTCAGGTATATCAAGGAAATCTATCTCTTTGTTTATCATTTCGAGCCTGCCAACATTTACTCCGATATCCTCGTCTGCCCAGCCGTAGCTGAAACGGATATCGGGGTACATTTCCGACAGCTTTTCAATTATGGGCATAGCTCTTGACCATGCGGTGCTGAATGTAATGGTATTATCTTCAAATGGACGGAAGTCATAGGCATTCCATTTAGGTCCCCAATTATTACAGCGCCAGTCATACCAGGTAGTAGCGCCA
>JBJERK010000193.1:0-12323 GCA_051882255.1 Ruminiclostridium sp. | reverse complement strand
CCTTTTTCGGCTTTTGCACCGCAATTTACACACATCATAATCATTTCCTCCTTGTCTTAAAATCGCTGTTCCATTGCTGCTCATCGGGATAGTATGCGGTTATAAGGTAGATAAATTCATCATCATGACTAACCACTATATGAATGTATTTGCCTCTTACTTCAACACCTAAAACAAGACAGCTCGATAAAGGCTTGTCATCTTCATATTGCTCGATTATTTCGCCTTTTGCTACACAACTCATAACGTCATCAAGTGTAATTCCACGTTCAAGCAGCCGTATTCGTGCGTGTTCTGTTACTGCATAATGCTCCGCAGCGTTTAGCTTACGCAATTCCTCAATCAAAATCATACTCTTATTCCTCTATTATTCTTGCATTTTTATTATACCACTATGCAGAAAAGATTTCAAGCTTTTCATAAAAGTTTAACAGGTCCGGCAAATCCGCCGGACCTGTTTTTAATTTCAGCTCCACAAACTCTCGTAAATCGAAAGCATATCCTTAACCGAAACCTCTTTAATAGTATTTGCAGGACTTCCGCTTGCCGCTGCGTCATTCGCCATTTTCTCCATAACCCCGAAAAACTTCTCCCGCTCAATGCCGTAGCCTTCAAGAGTTGGCACACCGCACTTTCTGCAAAGCTCGCCTATCGCCGAAATAAAGACTTTCGCTGCCTTTTCGTCGCTGTCCTTATCCGAAGCAGCGCCAATCGCCCTGCCCAGTTCGCCGAAAAGGGGATATGCGCCGTCTGCCGCAAAGGAAAGACATTTTTCCAGCAGCATAGCATTCGAAATCCCGTGGGGAACGTGGAAAAGAGCGCCTATGGGTCTGCTCATACCGTGCACCAGCGTTACGGAGGCGTTATTTATCGCAATTCCCGCTTCAAGGGCTGCAATTGACATCTGCTCCCTTGCCTCCTCGTTCGTGCCGTTGTTGTAAGCCTCCGGAAGCCACCTGAAAATCCGCTTTACCGCCGATAAAGCAAGGTCGCTTGTAAGTGGCTGCCGCTTTCGGGAGGTAAAGGATTCAACTGCATGAGTAAGTGCGTCCAGTCCCGTTGCGGCAGTTACGCTTTTGGGCGAAGACATTGTAAATTCCGGGTCGATAACTGCTAAACCGGGAACAAGCCCCTCACCTTTCAGCAGCATTTTTATCCCCTTTTCGCTGTCGGTTATAACCGTGAACTTAGTAGCCTCCGAGCCTGTTCCCGCCGTGGTGGGCACAGCCGCCATAGGAGGCATATCGCCGGAAATCTCCTTGCCCATAAAATCGGGGATTTTTCCGCCCTTAACCGAAAGCGCCGCTATTGCCTTCATAGAATCCAGCGGACTTCCGCCGCCGATTCCGATGAAAAAGTCGCAGCAATTTTCCCTGTAAGCCTTAAGCCCCTCCTCAATCATCTTATCGTCGGGTTCTCCTGTAATTCCCGTAAAAACCGAGTAGGCAATACCCTTTTCGGTAAGCTTTTCTGTGAATTTTTTGAAGCAGTCCTGCTTCTCCACGATTTTTCCTGTAACGATAAGCGCCTTGCTGCCCATTTTCCCGATATACTCAATTGCGGCGTCAGCGCTTCCCTTTCCCGTTATAATTTTCTTCGGAATTACAAATTCAGCCATAAAATCAGTCCTTTCTGCACTTGCAAAAATACGTTTCCAAAAAAGAAGCTTCGGAAACGTATTCTGCTATTCAGTTATCAGTCATTATCCGCTCTCAGTACTGCTCCCAGCATTACCGTTGCACCCTCGGTACAATGCTCAACCGAAGAGAACTCAGGCTCGCAGTGGGAAAGTCCGTCCTTGGACTGCACAAAAATCATAGTAGTCGGCAGCATATAAGCGGCGAACTGAGCGTCGTGACCTGCACCGGAATGAATGTACTGGTGCTTTACCCCAAGCTCCTCAGCGGCAGCCTTAACATACCCCACAAGCTTCTTGTCCCAGTAAACAGTATCCCTGTTCCAAGCCTTTGTAACCTCGCAGGTGCAGCCCGCCCAGGTCTTGTCGGCGCAGCTCTTTACTATTGCAAGCACCTTTTCAAGCACCTTCGGGTCCTCGTGTCTTGCGTCAAAGGAAAAGTCGAAGAAATCGGGAACGCAGGTATGTACGCAAGGGTGGCACACAACCTCGCCTGTTGTATAAACAAGGTCGGAAACTCCAAGCTTGTCAATTTCCTCGTGCAAGTAGACAAGCGCCTGAGAAGCTGCGAAAAATGCGTCCTTTCTCTTTGGCATTGGGAAGGTTCCCGCATGAGTGGTCTGACCGTAGAACTTAAGGCGGTAGTTGAACATACCAAGAACGCAGTCCACAACGCCGATGTCGTTGCCGTTGTCCTCAAGAATAGGTCCCTGCTCGATATGTGTTTCAAACATATAGCAATATCTGTCGGGAGAAAGCCTGTATTTCTTATCTCCCTTGAAGCCGGACTTGTCAAGGGCTTCGCCGAAGGTCTTTGTTGAGTCGAGGATACTCTTAGAGTTCATCATATCCTCGTACCTGAACTTGCTTCTTATATCTTCGGGCAGGTAGTCGTAGCACACAATTCCTGAGCACATCATAGCAGGAGGATAAAGAGAACCCTCCTCATTAGTCCATATCATAGCGGTAAGCGGGTGCTTATGGGGAATTTTCTCCGCCGCAACGGTTTCAAGCACCTCCATAGCGCTCATTACGCCAAGAATACCGTCGTAGTTTCCGCCGTTCTTAACCGAGTCGCAGTGGGAAGCCATTACGATTCTCTTTGCGTCCGGGTCTGTTCCGGGAAGTGTTGCGTAGATATTAGCAACGTCGTCAATCTCAATCTCAGCGCCAATTGCCTTCATTCTCTTAAGAAACTCGTTTCTTGCCATAATAGCCTCGGGAGACAGGGAGTAACGGGTAATTCCGCCGTGTCCTGCGTCGCCGAATTTGCTGAAGGTATTGATTTTATCCGCCATTCTTTCGCTGCTGCATTTATACATAAATATCAGTCCTTTCTTATATTGGGGCGGCTTATAAGCAATCATTGCTTATTGCCGCCCTGTTTTTATTAATGCACATTATCTCTGCTGGGGAGGTCTTAAGCAGTTTTCAAGCAGCTCCTTAACATCCTCGCTTTTTACGAAATAAGTCTGTTCGCCCTTTTTCGAGTCTATTATCATAAGAAATCTGCCGTCCCAGTCATGGAGGGAAACCGAGGAAATTTCTCCCTCTGAGTTTATTTTTTCAAGCAGCTGGTTTCGCCTTACAAAGCCGTAAAGCCATCTGTCCCAGGGTGTTTTAAAGGAAAGGGAGGCAGCGAATTTCTCGTTAAGCTCCAGCTCAACAGGCGTTTCCGAAAGCCCGTGGGGCTGTGTGTACTGCTCGTGCATAACCGTTCTGAAACGCTTCGGCTCTATATAGTCGGAAAGCCTTGCTTCCGGCGCATTCTTATACTGTTTTGGTGGCATTACGGTTCATTCCTTTCTTCAGATTGACTTATCAACTTCTGTCAGAACTTCGTCAACCTTTGCCATTTCTTCCCTTAACTGCTCGGGAGTAATAATAAGCGGAGGAGAAACGAAAATCATATTTTCGTGGGAGTAGGTCATAAAGCCTTTTTCCTTAAGCTTTCCGATAATGCCGCCCATTACGCCCTTCAGGTCTTTTCCGTAGGGCACAAGGGGTTCTTTGGTCTCCTTGCTCTTTACAAGCTCGATTGCGGAAAAAAGACCGATATATCTTACATCGCCTACGCAGGGGTGCTTAGTCTTAAGGTCTTCAAGCAGCTCCCCTAAAACCTTTCCCGACTTATTTACATTTGTGAGAATATCCGCTTCATCGTAGTATTCAAGGCAGGCAACTCCGGCAGCGCAGGCAAGGGGGTGTCCCGAGTAGGTAAGACCGCAGGAAAGCAGATGGTCGTCAAAATACGCCGCAATTTCCTTGCTTACAGCCACGCCGCCAAGCTGAACGTAACCGCAGGTGATACCCTTTGCAAAGGATACTATATCAGGCTTTACTCCGAAGTTTTCAAAGGCAAACATTTTTCCCGTTCTTCCGTAGCCTGCCATAACCTCGTCGCAAATCATCATAATTCCGAACTCGTCGCAGATTTTCCTTACTCCCTCAAGATAGCCTTCGGGCGGAATAATAACGCCATTTGAGCCTGTTACCGTCTCCATAACGATCGCTGCAACGCTTTCGGGACCTTCGTAGCAGACCTGCTCACGAAGCTTCTTTACGTAATATTCGGAAGCAGCCCGCTCGCTCTCAAACTTTATGTCCTCACGGTAGATATATGGGTCGAAGAACTTCACAAAGCCGGGAATACCGGGCTCAAGAGGGTATCTTCTCGGCTCGCCGGTAAGGTTTCCTGCGCCAAAGGTAGAGCCGTGATAGGAACGGTAGCGGGAGAAAATCTTGTTCCTGCCGGTAAACATTCTTGCAATTTTAACTGCATTTTCGTTAGCGTCAGCGCCGCCGTTTGTGAAGAATACCTTTCCCATATTGTCGGGCATTCTGTCAATTATCATCTTAGCCAGCAGGCTTCTTGACTCCACAGCAAGGCTTGGGCTCATGTAGCAGAACTTATCCGCCTGCTCCTTAATCGCCTCGACTATTTTCTTATTTCCGTGACCCACGTTAAGGTTTACAAGCTGGGAGGACATATCCGCATATCGTTTTCCGTCATAATCCCAGTAGTAAATGCCCTCCGCCTTTTCAACGGCTATGGGGTTAAGTCCGCCCTGCTTTGACCAGGACTGTAGATTGTACTTCTTGTGATACTCCTTGATTTGTTCGGCAGTAAGTCTTGCCATAAAAATCACCTCATTTGTTCATATTCATTATACAGAACGCCAGAAGGCAGTTCATTCTGTCGCTGTCCTTGAGGTCGTTTCCGAGAATGTCCCGTATCATTTTCATTTTGTAGTTTATGGTGTTGCGGTGGACGTTCATCGCCGCCGCGGTAGCCTGCACGCTTCCCTCGTTTTCAAGGTACCGCCGCAGGGTTTCGGTATAATCCGTCCCGTTCCTTGCGTCCCATTCCATAAGGGGTCCCAGGGCGGTTTTAACGTAGTCGTTAAGCACCGTTCTGTCCTTAACGCCGAAAAGAAGCTTGTAAACTCCGATATTGCTGTATTCCTCTGCGGTTTTTCCCCGCTGTCTTGCAACGGTAAGAGCGGAAACCGCCTCGTTATAAAGTGCAGGAACAGAAAGCCAGCCCTCTGTGCTCCTGCTTATACCTGCGTGTATCTTCTCTCCCGCCGAAAGCAGCTTTTCAAGGGACAAAATAAGCTCCCGAAGCTCCTCTGCGGGGGAGTTCTGCCGAATAACTATAAGACTGTTTTCCTGCAGGAAAATACATACCGAATATCTTGACCTGCGCAGAATCCTGCCGAAGTCAAACTGGTACTTTTTCCATAGCTCAGCCGCTCTCGGCTCGGTTTCGGAGGTAATTGAAATTGCCGCCGCAGTATAACTGCTTTCGTTGTGAAAGCCGCTTCTGAGCATTGTGCTCTGATAGCCCTCCCTGTTTTCGGGGGAGAATATAAGGTTTCTGAATGCCGCCGCAACTCCTGTTTCAAGCTCCTCGTTTCTTACTATTCTGTGGCAGAAGTCGTAGGTTACGTCGATTATGTGTTCTTCCCAGGGCATTGTAAACAGGGGAAAATTATTCTTTTCGCAGTAAACTATAACCTGGGGCGGAACAGAGGTTATGTATGGTCCGATATTAAGCACAAGCCCCGCCGCTCCGCTTTCTCTTAGGCTTACCACAAAGCCGAATATCCATTCAAGCCCCTGCTGGCGTATGCCTGTTGTAAACACAAGCTCATTTCCGTGAATGAAGCCTGCTGCGTCAACGTCCTCCACCATGTGAACCCAGCGCACAGGATTTTCAAGCCCGTTCTGTCCTGCCACAAGCTTCATATTATAGGTTTTTTCGGTGTTGGCGCAAAGCCGTGACAGCAGAATTGACATAGAGTTTCTCCTTTCGCTGAATTTATTTCTTAGGTTTATTAACTCTGTTTCCCGTGCCTATTGCTCCCGATGGGCATACAAGGCGGCAAAGGTGACAGCCTACGCAGTTCTTACCGATAAGCTTTGGCGTCCTGTCCTCAAAGCTTATCGCCTGATGTCCGCCGTCGGCACAGGAGATATAGCACCTGCCGCAGCCTAAGCACTTATCCCTGTCAAAAACGGGGTAGATAACCGTCTTTCTGTCAAGGTTATCCGCAGGCACAAGCTGTGAAAGCGCCCTGCCCCGAAGCTCGTCAATGCTCTTATATCCGTTGACCCTCAGGAAATCCGAAAGCCCGCTTTTCAGGTCGTCTATAATGCGGTAGCCATACTGCATAACAGCTGTTGTTATCTGAATATTACCGCAGCCCAGCGCAATAAACTCCGCCGCGTCTCTCCATGTTTCAATACCGCCCATTCCGCTTAAGGGCATATCCTTTAGTCCCGGACATTTCGCCATATCTGCAATAAATCTCAGCGCTATCGGCTTTACCGCCTTTCCCGAATAGCCCGAAACCGCCGATTTTCCCGAAACCGCAGGAAGCACCGCAAGGCTTTCAAGGTCAAGAGAGGAAATGCTCTTAATCGTATTTATCGCCGCAATACCGTCTGCTCCCCCGTCAAGGGCAGCCATAGCAGGAACAGTCATATCGCCGAGATTAGGCGTCATTTTCGCCATTACGGGAAGCTTTGTTCCAAGCTTCGTCATTTCGGTATATCGCTTTACAAGCTCGGGACTCTGCCCTACGTCTGAGCCCATTCCGGGACCTGCCATCTGAGGACAGGAGAAGTTGCACTCAATCATATCGGCGCCTGCCTCTTCCGAAAGCCGTGCAAGCTCCGTCCATTCCTCCTCCGTCCTGCCCATAATCGAGGACACGATAACCTTTTCGGGGAAATCCTTTTTAAGCCGCCTTATTGCCTCGAAGTTCTCAGCATAAGGGTGGTCGGAAATCTGCTCAAGGTTACGAAATCCCACAAAGGGCGTGTTTTCCTTGCCTACTGCGTCAAAACGGGGAGAAACCTCGTCGGGAGTAAAAAGACCGATTGTCTTGTAAACAATACCGCCCCAGCCCGCCTTAAGCGCTCTTGCACACATCTCATAATTTCCTGCAACAACGGAAGAGGAAAGGAAAAAGGGATTTTCGCACTTAACGCCCATAAACTCGGTTTCAAGGTTACTGTAATCGGGCTTCGGCGTTTTTTCGGGAAGAAGTGCCGCCGCTTCAAGAATACGAATCGGCATATCCGGGTTAATACAGGCACTTTCACAGGGTGCGGAGCAGTTCCCGCATTCCTCCGGGATTATGTATCCTGCCGCCGCCTTTTCGTTCTCAAACCTTATCGCCCTCAGCATAGCTGCCGGGTCGCAGCCGTTACTGCAAGCAGCGGTACAGGCAGGAAATGCACACAAAAGGCATCTTGCCGCCTCATTTCTTAAATTCAGCATAACTCATTTCCTTTCGGTCAGCTTATCGGGTATTGCTTTTTATTTCCGAACCCTCTTTACGAACTTGCCCCAGCCCTTTTCGCCGAGAAATTCTCCGTCCTTGTACACAAGTCTGCCTCTGGAATAGGTAGCCTCAGGATAGCCCTTAAGCTTAATTCCCTCCCAGACCGTATGGTCGCAGTCGGAATGCATTTTGTCGTTGGTGATTGTAAATTCCCTTGCGGGGTCGTAGATTACTATGTCTGCGTCCTTGCCTATTGCGATTTCTCCCTTTTCGGTGCAGCCGAATATCTTGGCGGGGTTAGCCGAGCAAAGCTCAACCGCCTTTTCGTAGCTGATTTTGCCCGCATTTGCTGCTGCAAGCATATAAGGATACATATTTTCAATGCCTGCACAGCCGTTGGGTATCTTTGTAAAGTCGTCCTTGCCCCAGTCCTTTTCATAGCTCTGGAATGGACAGTGGTCGGTAGCAATTGTTGAGATAACGCCTGTCTTAATTGCTTTCCAGAGGGCTTCTCTGCTTTCCTCTCCCTTCATAGGAGGTGAGCAGACGAAGTTTCTGCCGTCGGGGCGCTTATAAACCTCGCTTGTAAATTCAAGGTACTGGGGGCAGGTTTCAGCGTAAATCTCGTAACCCTGCGCCTGAGCCTTGGCAACCTCCTCTGCGCCCTTGCTGTTGGCAAGATGAACGATATAGAGAGGAGCGCCGATTTCCTTTGCCCAGTGGATCGCTCTCATATCCGCCTCCGCTTCAACAAACTCGGGGCGGGACATATAGTGATACCAGGCGCTTGTTTTGCCTTCCGACAGATACTGCTTTGTTCTTGCTGCAATTATATCCCTGTTTTCTGCGTGAACCTCGATAAGAGCGCCGCAGCTCTTTGCCTTTTCAAGCACCTGATAGAATACTCCGTCGTCAACGCCGAAGTCGTAAACCATAAATACCTTGAAGGTAGGAACGCCGTATTCAACGGCGTCAGCGATTGTGTCGATAAGTCCGTTTGTTACGTCCTTTACTGCAACGTGAAAACCGTAGTCAACCGCAGCTTCGGGAGCGCAGAGAGCGTCACGGCGCTTAATCGTATCAACCATAGACTCGCCGAAATCCTGCATAGCAAAGTCAAGCACCATTGTAGTACCGCCGCAGGCAGCCGCCCTTGTTCCTGCAAAATAGCCGTCGGAGGAAATCGTTCCGCCGAAGGGCATAGCAAGATGGGTGTGACCGTCGATTGCTCCGGGAAGAACGTACTTTCCCGCTGCGTCAACGATATTTTCGCAAGGCTCGCTGATATGCTCCGCAATTGCGGTAATTTTGCCGCCTGTTACTCCTACGTCCGCCTTAAAGGTGCAGGAGGGCGTAACCACTGTTCCGTTTTTAATAATCAAATCCATAGAATTACCTCCGTTTCGTGTAAAAACCGCTGTTCCAAGGCTCCGTAACTCCGGGGCTTTGGGACAGCGGTCTTTCTTCGGGACTTCTGCCCCGAAGAAACCGCCGCCTGATTGGAAAGAGTGTTCAGCGACTCTGCGTGAAGCCGCAGGCGCTATGAAGAAAAAGTCATTTATGTTTGCTATACTTCTGGATTAAGGAATTACTTCTTGTAAACAAGTACAAGTCCGGAGCGCTGGAATACCTGAGCTACCTCTAAAAGGTTCATTCCGCCTGCATTTGCGTTGATAAGGTTGGAAACCCATGTTACGCCGAAGTCAACTGTACCGTTGTAAACTGCTGTTGTTTCGGAAATATCTCCGCCGCCGGAAACGATTGTTACGTCAAGTCCAACCTCGTCGTAGTAGCCCTTAGCTTCTGCAACGTAGTAGCCCATGAACTGGCACTGAGGGAGCCACTTAAGCTGTACGGAAACGGAAGTCTTTTCGGGAGCGCCGTCTGTTTCGGGATCGTAGGTAAGGAAGTCGGTTGAACGAATGTCGTCAAGGGTTAAGGACTGAAGCTTTTCAGCCGCAGAAGCGTCCTCAAGCTTTATGTACTTCTTTGCAAGCTCTAAGGTCTGCTGCATAGCGGTTTCGTCCATCTGACCTACATTTTCGGCTGAAACGGTATTGCCGTTAACGTCTGTTGTTACAAGCTTTGCAACCTCGCCTGCCATATAAAGCTGATGGTCTGCGGAAACGGAGGAGCCTGCGTCAAATACAATCTGCGCTGCCTCTTCCGGATTCTCGCAAGCGTAGAACCAGCCCTTCATTGAAGCGGAAACAAAAGCCTTTACTGTATTGGGGTTAGCTTCTGCAAATTCCTTTGAGCAGAACAGGTTATCCTCCAGCATTGCAACGCCCTCGTCGTTCATATCAATGATACCAACGCTGTCGCCATAGTTATAACCGCCCTCGTAGCTGTTCTTTACAAGTCCCAGCTCGTTATAGGTCATTGCGGAAGCAAGTGTTACTGCATCTGTATCGAACTGATCCATTGTGAAGTCCATTGTAATATAATCTGTGGGAAGTCCGTACTTTGTAAGAAGCGCCTGGATTTCGTACTCGTTTCCGAGTCCCCAGTTGCCTACCTTACCTGCGTCAGCGGCAGCCTTGATAATAGCCTCGTTGCCGGAAGCTGCTTCGGGTTCGGCTGTTTCCTCTGCGTTAGTTTCTGCGGGAGCTTCGGTATCGCCCTCTGTTGCAGCAGCGGTTGTTTCGGCTGCTGTAGTTGCAGCAGCTGTTGTTGTGGTTGCTTCGGGAGTGCTGCTGCAGGAAGCAAGCTGAGCAGCGGCAAGCACTGCGGCAATTGCCGATAATCTTAATTTCGTCTTTTTCATAGTTTTCTTCCTTTCTTGCTGTTTTTTGTTTTTGTTTTTGCTTTTGTTCTTTTTTCTATCTATTGCAGTAAGCTTTAATTTACGCTTACTGCCAAAAACGAAGACTTAAGTCCTCCGTTTTTTCATAATGAAGTGCTCGGCTATCATAAGAATAACGTACATTCCTATTCCAAGCATACAGGCTACCGCTATATAAGCCCATGCGGTAGGATACTGTCCCTTTACGATATTTTCCCTTATCTGACGTCCTACTCCTGCGGTGTCCTCTGCGAAGTATTCGCTGACAAGTGCGCCGATAACACTGGAGGGAACGCTTACCTTAAGAGCTGTGAATATGTAGGGAATACTGTTGGGGAGGCGAAGCCTTGCGAAAACCGTAGCCTTTGGTGCTGCGTAGGATTTCATAAGGTCCTCGGAAAATGGCTTAAGCTCCGTAAGTCCTCTGAATGCGTTTACGCTCATTGAGGCAGTGCAGAAAATCGTAACCACAAGTATCTTTGCAACCGTACTTCTTACGCTTACCTCTGTGCTTACGTCTCTTGTCCAGTTGTTTATAACCGGAGCAAGGGCTACTATCGGTATTGCATTAAAGGCGGAAACAATCGTAAGTCCTCCTGCGCCCCATTTTGAAAAGAGGGTCGCTATAAGTGCAATTCCGTAGCCTAAGAGTGAGCCGAAAACAAGCCCGCCCAGAGCAACAGTCAGGGAGATTTTAACATGACTGCCGATAACCTCGGTGTTGTCGCCGATTATTTCAATTACCCTTGTGGGCAGAGGCAGAGTTATTGTGTCCGTGCCTATGAGGGAGTGAAGTATCTCTGTCTGCCACAGTATAAAAACAATCACCGCAAAGCCAAGAGGCAAGGCAACCGTGGATATACCGTCGGCAATATTTCTCGATTTCATCAAAATCAGTCCTTTCAGCCCTTGCTTTTTCTCTTATAGGGGCAGATAAGCCGCTCGATTACGCCCATAAGATAGAAGCTTAAAATACCGATTACTGCGCTTATAAGAACAATGTCCCAGAACACAAGCCTTGACATACCGCCCTTTAAGGACTGGGAAAGCATACAGCCAAGACCGTTGCCGCCCTGTAGGGTGTCCACAAGAATTGAGGCGGTTATCGCCATAGGCGCGGAGATTTTAAGACCTGTAAAAAAGTAGGGTATCGAATAGGGTATAAAGGTTTTTGTGTAAAGCTGTAATTTACTTGCGCCGTAGCTGTACATAAGCTGCCGCTTTTCCCTTTCAACCGCCTTGAAGCCTGCAAGAGTATTGGTTGAAACGGGGTAAAAGGTAAGTATCGCCGCAATTACTATACGGGAGGTGTTTATGTCTCCTGTTATAGCAAGGATTATAGGCGCCATACCGAGGATAGGTATCATCTGAATTATCATAAGATAAGGAAAAGCAATCTTTTCCGCTATTTTCGATAAGTTCATAAGAAGCGCTAAAGCGTAGCCTAAAACCGTTCCTATAACAAAGCCGTAGCCTGCGCGAAGAAGGGTTTCTCCGCAGCTGGAACCAATAAGCTCAATCATAGTCATCTTTCCGGTTATCATCTTATCGCTGAAAAATGAGCCGATTATGTCGTATAGGTGTGGCAGCACGTTTACCGGGGTTCTTTTTGTTGCTGCAACAATAGAAGCGCATATTTCCCATATAATCACAATGCCGATAATCCACACAAGGGTTACTAATTTATCTGATTTAAGGAATTTTTTTACCCTGTTCATAGCTTATTCCTTTCCAAAGAAGCTCCTATGTATCAGACGCCCTCGAAGCTGTTTCTTACCTTTGCAACGAGCGCTGTAAATTCGGGAGTTTCCTTGATTTCCTTAGTTCTCGGTCGCGGCAGGTCTATATCAACCACAGCCGAAAGCCGTCCCGGATGGGGAGAGAGAACGCAGACCCTGTCGGAGAGGAAAACCGACTCCTGAATATTGTGTGTTACGAAAACAATGGTCTTGTTTGTTTTCCGCCATATTCTAAGCAAATCCTCGTGAAGCTTTTCTCTCGTAAATTCGTCCAGCGCCGAGAACGGTTCGTCCATAAGCAGTATTTCGGGTCGGATTGCAAGTGCTCTCGCAATACCAACTCTCTGCTGCATACCGCCGCTGAGCTG
>JBJERK010000192.1:0-12447 GCA_051882255.1 Ruminiclostridium sp. | reverse complement strand
AAAAAAGAGCAAGAAGAAAAACGAAATTACGACAGAAGCTTCGGAAGATATTACGGAAACTATAACCGATACAACCGAAGAATAAAAGCAGCCTCCTGCGCAGTTAAGCGCAGGAGGTTTTTTGTGTCTGTAAGCATTATTTTCCGGTGTTCACAAGCGCTTTCGTTCTCCATTTTCCGCCCTTGAGCCGAATAAGACTTACCGCCGCAGTAGCAAACCAGGTTATGCAGGTAGTAATCCATATCCCCCAATAGCCTATTGCCGTAATCGAGGTAAGAATAACGGAAAAGCCTATTCTGCAAACTACCTCCGCAGTACCGTTCACAAGGGCGTAACCCGTATCTCCTGCGCCGTTGAGAAAGCCACGAACCGTATGTATGATACCAAGAGGAGCATAAAAGAAGGCGGTCATCACAAGGGCTGCCGAAGCAATAGAAATAACGCTTTCGCCGCTTACAAAAAGGGCGGTAAGGGGTTTTCCTGCAATAATAAAAATAATAAGCACAAGCACTGAAAACAGGGTGGATATTATCACTGCCCAGCGAAGTCCCTTAAGCGCACGTTCGGTTTTTCCTGCGCCGATATTCTGTCCCGTAAAGGTTGAAACGGCGGCGTTAAGGGAGGAAAAGGGCTGCTGAACCAGCTGTTCTATACGCATTGAAACGGTGTACGCCGCCATAACCGTTTCTCCGAAGCCGTTTGTTACCCTTTGAAGCGCAATCATCGAAACCGAGATAAGCCCATTCTGAACCGCTATGGGAACGCCTGTTTTTATGCAGCGGGCAATAATCCCCTTATCCGCCTTTAAATCGCTTTTTGTAACGGAAATTTCCTTGCTTATAAAAAAGCAGTATATTATGCAGGACAGCGCCGAAAGTCCCTGAGCAAGTACGGTAGCATAAGCCGCCCCCGCAACCCCGAAGCCCAGCACAACCACGAAAAGCAGGTCAAGCCCTGCGTTTAAAAGGCTTGCTGCGCCAAGAAAGATAAGGGGAGTTTTAGAGTCGCCCACCGCCCGCATAACTGCGTTTATCCAGTTGTAAGCCGCCACAGCAACAGTTCCCCCGCAGGCGATTTTCATATACACCGCCGAGGTTTCAATAAGATTTTCGGGAACGTTCAGAAGCCGCAGCACAGGCTCCGCCAAAAGCACGGAGATAAAGCTTACCACAATCCCGAAAATCGCCGTGACTACCCCGGAGTTAAAAACAGCGGGACCAAGCCGCTTATCCCCCGAGCCGAAAAGCTGGGCGATAATAACTCCTGCGCCGATTGAAAGCCCGATGCAGAGAGTGTAGAAAAGGTAGGTAATTGAGCCGGTGGCGCCCACCGCCGCAAGCGCCTCGTCGCCCAGATAATTCCCCACAATTGCGGTATCAATAAGATTATAGGTCTGCTGTAAGAGATTTCCGCCCAGCAGGGGCAGAGCAAAGCGGATAATATGCCCCGCCTCGCTTCCCTCGGTCATACATTTTGTATTGTCCATTTCAATCCTCTTTTCCGCCCTCAATCTGTATTCCGTCAATGCCGATTTTTCCCGTAATTACGGTGATTTCGGCTGTATGAGCCTTGTTTTCAAGCCCGCTCTGCCACAGGGAAATCTCTCTTGTGCCTGTTTTTTCTATTGTTTTTGTTGCAGGATTTCCCCCGTCAATTTTCAGCGAAACCGCCGCTCTTTCCGCTGTTTCTCCCGTAAGCGCAAAGCCTGTTCCGAAAAAGCTTACCCTGACGGAAGCGCCCTCGCCGCCTTCGGAAATGGTGCGGTTGAAGTTGCGGAAGCTGCTCATTGTGTTATGCGTCCATTCCCCCGAGTAGGAAAAGCAGCTGTCGGTGTTGTCGAATTTCGTTATGTACGGATTTTCGCCCAGGGGTTCAATCAGCAGATTTTTGAAGCCGTTCTTGTTGTATGAGCAGTAAAGGGCGGCTCTGCCTGCGGCTTTGAGGGGCTGTTTTTCGGTTATTTCAGCAGCTTTTTCTCCGTCTATGTAAGCGCAGACTGTATCGTATTCCGCCGTTATTTTTATTTTGTGCAGTTTGCTGCCCTCAAAGCCGCTGAGCTTCCCCGAAACTATTTCTTTTTTGTCTGCGTTAAGCCTCCAGCTGCCGTTTTCAAAAAGCTGCACCCAGTACCCGCTGTAACCGTCGCAGGCAAGGATATACCGCAGTCCTGCCCCAACATAATTTTCAGCAGCATTTTCAGATTGAGCAAATTTCACATCTACAGAAACGCTGTAATTGTACCACCTGTCCTCCCCAAGGCAGGTGACAGGCTCGGGCGTATTGCCCCATTCCTTCGCTTTGGTCTGCGGGGTAATCTGCTGCACAAGGAAATTCCCCTTTTCGGTTTTCTCAATCTCAAAAGCGCCGCCCTGGTCGGTTGTATACCGTGGCGCAAAGCCTCTTGAAGCAAGGTAATTTTCGGGGTAATTGCTGTACCGGAAATCATCACGGTAGGGAAGGGGCAGAATTTCCCGCTCCCACAGGTCGGGGCAGATATACTCCTCCTCGGTTATTTCAAGTGTTGAAATCGTCAGCATTGAATAGGGCTTAAGGGTAATTCTGTAAGAGTAAAATTCCCCCTCCTTTTCGGGAGTTATACAGCCCATGCTCTTGAAGTAGTTCTCGTTGTATTCGCCGCCGCTATGTCCTCTTGTTTCACGGATATTAACCTTTGCAGCAGCTTTTGCTATGCCTTTTACCTTGACTGCGTATTCAATAGGCTTATCGGTGCTGTTTACGATAACAGCGGAATAGTCCCCCGTATTCATATCTGCGGCGGTCAGAAAGCTGTAAACTGCGTCCACAATTGCGTGTCCGTCGCCTCCTGCCTTTCCGTCGGAAAAGCAGCCGCTGTCTATAAACACCCAGCCCTTTTTAATGAAGCGGGAAAAATGAAGCGCCATATAAAAGCCGCTGTCAAGAAAATAGTACCCGCTCCAGGGGTCGCAGGCGGTAATAAGCTGCTTGCTGCAATAGCAAGCGCCGTCATAGTAGGCGGAAATAACGGGCTGAAGCTCGCAGAGGGTCATTTTTCCGTTAGGGTACATTCCCACAATCCTGTTTGCAATATCGAGAGTTCCGTTAATTCCCGAAAGCTCCCCTGCGCCGCCCTTTATGCTCCTTGCTCCCTTTGCATAGTTCATAGGCGGGCTTGCCTCGCTGAACCAAAGCTCCTTGCCCTGTTCAAGGGCAAGCTTCTGCGCTTCGGGAGTTGAAGCGCTTGTGTAGTGGCTTCCGATAACGTCAACCGCCTGAAGCAGCTCCCTGTCCTTAAGCGCCATTTCCGCAAAATTCCAGGTGCAGACCTCCTCGCCGCCTACTATTTTTATTTTTGAGTAGTCGTAGGGGCAGTCCTGCTCGCTTTTCAGTCTTGCCGAAAGGTACTTTACCCAGTCCGGGTCAATCGCCCGCTCGTTCTGCACAGCGCTTACATAGTCGAATTTCAGCCCGTAGGTATTGTAAGCGGCGTCAAGGCTTTCCTTGTACCAGCGGTATCTTGCGGCATAAGGGTCGGGACTGTCGGAAACCCATTTCGGCTCGCTCCACCACAGCATATCAAGGGTAAGCTCCGGGTTTATCCTCTTAGCGTCTGCGGCAAGCTGAAAGCCGGCGCCCCGTGTTACGTCCGTCGTTTCTTCCGCTGTTCTTTTTATTGCAGGCTCCGTTCCCGAGGAGGAATTTATATCCGACCCCATTTCGATTTTCAGGTGATTTACGCCAACGCCCTTATCCCCGAAAATGTACCGCAGCAGGCGCTCATATATCTCCGGCTTTTCCGCCTTATAGTCCAGCAGAAGCCGTGAGGAATTATTTGCGCTTACCATACCGATTCCACGGTAAAGCATATTTTCCCGTGTATTCATAGAAGCGCCGTCTATTATTATTTCTTTCATTACCGGTTTTCTCCTTGCAATTTCTGTTCAACCCTATTATACAGCGTGTTAAGCTTATGGTCAATATAAAATATTTTGCATATTATAAAAATATGAACATTGTAATTTAAAATGATTGTGTTGAAGAAAACGAACAAAAGACCAAAGAAAAAAGCTTCTTTGGTCGTTAGATATATTAGAAATCTGCTCTGTAAATGGTAATTTCAGAAAATCCGAATCATCCGATATACTCGGAGAGAACTTTAACTTCGCAGCCCTTGTTTGCATAATATGTCAGCATTTCGTCAATTTTTTTCAGGTCGTAGCTTGTAACACAGTCGGAAATCACATGAACAATATAGTTTGCTTTTGTCATATTTAAGCACGTAGATTTCACACAAGCAGTTGCATCTGCTCCTGTGATATAGAACTCGTTTATTTGATTTGTGTCAATAAATGCAGTAAATTCCTCACTTGTCAATGCATTACTTTTGGTTTTAACAAAAATATTGTCTGAAACCACTTTAAGCTCAGGTACAAGCTCGGCACCTTTGGAATCCGGCTTGAATGTACGGGTTCCGGCTGTAATATTATTGTGCTTGATGTAAACGATGTACATTCCATTCTTATCTGCCCAATCAATTGCAGTGTTGATTCCTTCAACAATATCCTTGTAGTGTTTTGTGATGTCGTTTTGAATATCAATAACAACAAGCGCTTTATTCATTTCTTTTCTCCTTTGCAAATTTCAGATTTAATGATGAGATTATTATATCACATTCCTCCCAGAACTTCAACCCCAAAACCAAATCCGCCGTTATTCCCGCAACCCCCCTACATCTTCGCCGCACCCTTATTCCTGCGGTACTCCCTGGGAGAAATCCCCTCGTTTTTTCTGAAAACTATGCTGAAATAATTCCTGTCGGGATAGCCCACCATTCTTCCCACCTCGCCGATTTCGTAAGCCGTGTCCGTAAGCAGCGCCTTAGCTGCCGCAATACGCCGCCTTGCTATGTATTCCAGCGGTCTTATAAGGGTTTTCGCTCTGAAAACACGGCAGAAGTGCTGAACCGTAACTCCCGAAAGCGCAGCAAGGGTTTCAAGGGCAATATCCTGCATATAATTCCTGTCGATATATCGTATTGCCTTTTCCGCAATATCGCTTTTCCCGCTTTCCGTCCTATCGGGGAAGAACATAGCTCGTCTTGCTGCAAGAATAAATTCGTAAATCAGCAGGGAGGTCTCCTCACCGCCATTTATCGGGTCGCCTGCCGCAGAGAGTATTTTCCCGAATATCTTTTCCATTTCCGCTGTATTGCAGTCCTCGGCGCAGGCAAATTCTTCAAAGCCTAAGCCTTTCATAAGACTTTCGCAGTATTCCCCTCTGAACACCAGCCAGCGGGTTTCCCAACTGCCTGAAACGGGTCTGTATTCGTGAGGCTTTCCGGGGGCAAGGTAGAATACCGAGCCGCTTTTCTGCGGGTATTCCTTCCCGTCCACAACAAGAACTCCCGAGCCTGCGGCGGTAAACAGAAACTGGTGTGAAATAAGCCCGCCTGTACGGATAACGTGGCTTTCCGGGTCGCAGCAGCCTATTCCCGTAAGATAGAAGGGAAGAGCGGACTGCTTTCCGATAACGGGATAAATAGCCTTAGTCAGAATAATCGCCCCTTTTTGTTGGTTTCACGCTATGATTTTATCACAAATCCGGGCTTAATGCAACAAAAACGTAAAATAAAGCGTCCTGCCCCTAAAAATAAATCTTAGGTGCAGGACGTCGTGATTTATGCTATCCCTGAGTATAAATATACTCAATTCTCCAGCCGCTCTCCGCCTTTTTCAGCCCTATATCAAGAAAGAAAACCATATCGCTGCCCGTAAGGACGTATTCATAAACCGCAAGGTAAGTTCTGTCATTTTCAAATTCTTCACCCACGTTTTCCGGCAGCTTTAATGTTCCGTATTCAAGCCTTTCGAGAAGATTTTCGCTTGCGTCCGAAAGCCCCGTTTCATAATCGGGATTTAAAAGATACTCCGTAAGCTTCTCCTTGTCGCCGCTAAGGTATGCTTTCGCCGCATTTTCTGCGGTTTCCGTTAATAAGTCCTTGTCATCGGTGGAGTTAAGGACAATGCAGCAGCTTGTATCCTCTTCAATTCTGCCGTACTCCCTGGCGTAGAAAATAAATGAAATATTATCGTACAGCGGGTACTTAAACTCCGAGCAATATAAGTCCTCCATACCCGCTTCGCTTCCTGCCTCAATAAGAGTAAAGCCGTACTTTTCGGTTAAATCCTCGTAGCTTACGGGGTAGGAAACGCCGATAAAAAGCTCCCCGGGCTTTAACCCGTCAATTATATTGCAGCCGCCCGCAAGCTCCATATTATCGTCGTAAATCTTACCCTCCGCCGTTTTCCAGACGTAGCGTCCGTGCCCGTTTTCAATGGTGTAGCAATTGTAAATTCCCTTTGGCGTGCTGCCGTACTTTTTCGAAAGCCGACTGAAGGTCATTCCAAGCTCCGAGACAATATCGCTGTCTATACCGAAAAATTCTTCTGCGGCTTCTACGGTTCTTGTCCACCTGTCGCCGATTTTTTCTATTGTTACGGTAACTTCCTTTTCTTTCATATCGGGATACATAAGATTGCCAACACGGGTTGACAGCGTAAGCTTTTGCGCCTCCCCGGAAACAAGGTAAACCGGGTAGAACTGATACCAGTCGTCATGCAGCAGCTTAACGCAGCCATTTTCCGTCAGCGTATCATACCCCAGATTAATCAGCATATCCGGCTCAATTCCGTACTCCCGTGCCATCTCGTAAAGTCGGAAGATACTGAGATAATTATTTTCGGGCAGGCTTATCTGCTCCTCGGTTTTGGTGTAATATTCGGTTATCTGATTGTCGGAAGCGGCAGCAAAAAGCATAACCTCATTTTCGCTCATGTAATAGCAGGGCTCCATATACATTGTATCCGGCTTTCTTGTATCAAGTCGGAACAGGTACATTTCTGCGTTGTCGTTAATAAAGAAGGCAAGGGTATTTTCGTCAATCCTGTAAAAATATCCGTTTGAAAAGCGCAGATTGCTGTCAGCCGCAATAATGGATTTTTCCGAGTCGTCCAGCGAAAACTTATTTATTCCGCATATTCCGATTCCCTCGGTATTTTCCCAGCCTCCGAAAAAGTATTCTCTGAAAAGGTCAAAATCCTCGATTTTCTCCCAGCTTCCGGTGTTCAGATAATAATACCCGTCCTCGCCGATATAGCTGTCCAAAGGTGCGATAGTCTCATTCGTTTCCTCTGCGGGCGTTGTCTGAACCGATGATGTTTCGGAGGCTTTTTCGGTTACTGTTGGTATATTTTCGTGCAGAACGGGGAAAACCGAAGCAAGAGCAAAAATAAGAATAATTGCGCCGATTCCGCCTGCTGCACCAAAGACGGTAAAAAGAGCGTTTCTTCTTTTCAGTATTTTTTTCTGCCGTTTAAGTACGCTCTGCGCCATTTCATGACTGGTTTTCATAGCCGAAGCCCTCCTTTTCCAGAATCTCCTTAAGGCTTTTTCTTGCCCTGGACAGGATATTGCTTGCCTGCCTGCTTGTTTTCCTGATAATCTTAGCTGCGGCAGCAACCTTCATATCCTCGAAATAAACGAGATAAATCATTTCCCGCTGATTTTCCGGCAGCCGTTCCATAGCAGAGTAAAGCGCCCGATAATGCTCCTGCCGCAGAAGCTCCTTTTCGGGGCAGTGGATTTCCGTCCTGATTTCCGCCTGCTCAATCGGCACTCTTCTGCGTAAAAAGGGGCTTCTTAAGCAGTTCAGTGCCTTATTTCTTGCAATGGTGAAAAGCCATGTCTTAAAGCTTGCTTCCTCGCTGAAACGGGGCTTTTTTACCGCAAGCGCCACAAAGACGTCCTCGGTAAGCTCCTCCGCTAAATCGGGGCTTTTTACATACTGCAAAAGAAAGAAAATAAGGCTGTCCTTGTAAAGCCCGATTACCTGCTCAAGCCCGTAATCGTCGCCGCTTAGAAACCGTTTGTAAGCTTCTGCTCCGCTGTCCATAAACCCTCTCCTCTCTGTAAATTTTTACCTTTCACTTCTTAAACACCCGAAACCGGAAAATGTATCGCTGTTTTTTATCTTTTTGCAGTATTTTTTATCGGCGGTCTTATCATAAATGATATTATATATCTGCAAAAATGTCAAATCGGTAAAGCATTTGTAAAGAGAAAATCCTGTGTTGCCGTTTTTGCAGTATATTTGCAATATTGGCGCTATATCAGCCTACATTCGCACTATTTTAATTGACAATGTGAAAATTTGGTGATATAATAAAATTAATATAACAACTTCGGGGGTGTGAAAATGAGAAAATATAAAATCCTGCTTAACTGCGCAAATTCAACCCTGCTCCGTGACTTTTTCATGAAGACCTACGGACGTTTTTCCTGCATGACCTCCTCAAACTACTGGGAGGATTTAAGCGCCCATTACGAGCTTTTTGGACCCGACGCCTACGTCTGTATTGCCGACCAGGTTGATATGCAGCTTATTTCCCTTTTAATCCGCCTTAAAACCGAGAAGGTTTCTTCCGAGGTTCCGATTGTGGTAATAACCGATGAGGACAGCAGGGAATTTTACGAAAACGAATCTCCCGAGGTTATCGATCTTGTGCTCTGCCGCCCGATAACAATTGACGCTATTGCGGAAAATATCGTGCGAAAGCTTAAGTCTATTGAAGAGGAGCGGGAAAGGGAAGCGGAGAGAAAGCGCCTTGAAGAGGAGCGTATCCTTGCGGAGGAAGCCCGCCTTAATTCGAGAAAGCAGATACTTATAATCGACGACGACCGTGCTGTTTTAAAGCTTCTTAAGGCAGCCCTTGAGCCCGACTATATCGTTACAACCATGATAAGCGGCAAAATGGCGATGAAGTTCCTTAATACGAAAACTCCCGACCTTATTTTCCTTGATTACCAAATGCCGGTAGAGGACGGCCCCGTGGTTTTTAAAAACATAAGAGCGCTTGAAACTGCAAAGGACGTCCCAATTGTTTTCCTTACAGGCGTAGCCGACCGCAGCAAGATTGCAAATGTGCTTATGCTGAAACCCCAGGGCTACCTTTTAAAGCCAATTGACATAGAAAGAGTAAACGAAACAATACAGAGGATTTTTGACAGCGGGGACGAGGAGAAATAATGGCTGAAATTGACGAAGAAATACTGAATTTTGAGGTAGACGGGAACCTGCACCTTACAGACCTTATCGAGGTGGAGATTTTGCAGAAAATGCAGGACTCCTTTGCGAAAATGGCACGTATGGCGTCTCTTACAACAGATGAAAATGGCGTCGCCGTAACCGAAGGCACCAACTTCTCCGAGTTCTGCACAGAGTTCTGCCGCAAGTCGCCGATAGGCAGAGCCCGCTGCGAGCAGTGCGACAAAATGGGGGCGGTTAAGGCGCTTGAAACAGGGGGACCCGTGTCCTATTTCTGCCACGCAAATCTGGTGGATTTCGCAGCGCCGATTATGCTGGGCGACAGAATGATAGGAAGCTTTATCGGCGGGCAGGTCTTAAGCGAGCCTCCCGACCTTGATAAAATGCGGGAAATTGCACGGGAGATAGAGGTTGACGAGGAAGCCTTTGTTGAGGCTGCAAAAAAGACCCAGATAGTACCCAAAAACGCAATTGACCGTTCTACCCGTTTTATCTACGAGTTTGCAGGCGTGCTTTCGGATATGGCATATAAGGAATACGTTTCTATCCAGCTCAACAAGCAGGCTATGCAGGCGGCAAAGCAGAAATCCGACTTCCTTGCAAATATGAGTCACGAGATAAGAACGCCGATGAATGCTGTTCTCGGTATGGCGGAGCTTGCCCTGAGAGAGGAAATGTCGGAGCAGGCAAAGCAGTACATACGGCAGATACGCTCCTCGGGCAAAAATCTGCTGGTTATTATAAACGACATTCTCGACTTCTCAAAGATAGAGTCGGGAAAAATGAATATTGTGGAAGTGGTGTACGAGCCGCTGTCGATTGTAAACGACCTTGCGAATATTGTAAACAGCCGTATAGGCTCGAAAAATCTTGAGTTTACCGTTGACCTGTCGCCGAATCTTCCCTGCAAGCTTTTCGGCGATAATATAAGAATACACCAGATACTTCTTAATCTGCTTAACAATGCGGTTAAATTTACCAAGTCAGGAAACGTGCATCTGAAAATGTACTGCGAGCCTATCGACGAAAACACGGTGCTGCTTAAAGCGGAGGTTTCGGATACAGGCTCCGGCATAAAGAAGGAGGATTTAGGAAAGCTTTTCCAGTCCTTCCAGCAGGTTGACAGCAAGCGCAACCGCAACATTGAGGGCACAGGACTGGGACTTGCTATAACTCAGCAGCTTCTGCGGCTTATGCGTGGTTCGGTTTCGGTGGAGAGCGAGTATAATGTTGGCAGTACCTTCTCAATCGAGCTGCCGCAAAAAATAATAAGCGCTACGCCTATAGTTCCGAAGCCCGAAAAGCGGCTTTGTATCGCTGTAATGCTCCAGAACGACTTTGTCCGCAGGCAGGTCTTAGCCGACCTCGCAGCGGTAGGAATACTTTGCAGGGATCTGATGAAGGGCGGCTCTCTTGAGGATATAAGGGCGGATTTTGTTATTGTTGACAGAGTCCTTTTCTGCGGCGGAGTCAAGGACTATTTCGAAAATCACAGCGAAATACAGTGCATATTAATCGCTCCCTATGACGCACCGAATGATATTAACTACCCCAATGTCAGGGTGCTTAAAAAGCCTGTTTATTCAGCAACTCTCTGCTCGGCTTTAGGTCTTGGCGGAATGGAATGCGGCGATTTAAGCGGAGAAAACGAATTTCAGTTTACTGCTCCCGACGCTCACGTGCTTATCGTTGACGACAACAACGTAAACCTTGTTGTGGCAAGCGGAATACTTGAGCCGCTGGGTATGCAGATAGATACCGCAAACGGAGCAGCGCAGGCTATTGAAAAGGTAAAGCAGCTCAGATATGATATAATTTTTATGGATCACATGATGCCCGAGGTTGACGGCGTTGAAACAACGCATATTATCCGCCGCATGATACCCGGCTACGAGGAGGTTCCGATAATCGCCCTTACAGCAAATGCAATCGGCGGCACAAAGGAAATGTTTATCCGTGAGGGTATGAACGACTTTGTGGCAAAGCCGATTGAAACCAAGGAAATTGTGGCGATGGTGAGAAAATGGCTGCCTGCTGTAAAAATTATGCCGGTAACCGAGGGCGGCGCAGCTCCTGCACCTAAAAAAACAGCCCTTACAATAGAGGGTCTCAATACGGGAAAGGCAATCTCTCTGCTGGGCAGCGAGAAGCTTTATATGCAGGTTCTGCGTGAGTACTACCTTTCCATTGACAAGCGTGTCGAGGTGCTTTGCCGCTGCCTTAAGGAGCAGGACATAAAGCAGTACACAATCGAGGTTCACGCCTTCAAGAGTACCTCCCGCCAGATAGGCGCAGACAAGATTGCCGACCTTGCCTTCAAGCTTGAATTTGCGGGAAATTCCAACAATATCGGTTTTATCAACGCTCACCACGAGGAGTTTTTAGAGCTTTACAGGAGCGTAAGGACAATCCTTGCGGGAGTGTTCCCCGAAGTGGATTTAACTCCCCACGACGCAGCGGAAGCGGACAAGGAAACGGTGAAAAAGCTGCTTTCGGAGATGATTGAAGCGCTGGAAAATTTCGACACCCTTGCTATTGACGAGGTTGTGGAGAAAATGTCCTGTTACAGCTATTCCGGAGAAGCAGCCCGCCTTTTCGGAAAGCTGCAGAACGCCGCCGCCGAGGGAGACACGGACGTCTGCGCGGAGGTTGTGGCGAGTTGGAAGATATTGCTTGAGTAATAGTACAAAAAGATAATACAAAAGCCTTCTGCGATAAATCTGCTGAAGGCTTTTTGTGTACCGATTAAGTGTTATTTATTGACAATCCTGCCGCAATGTGCTATAATTTTTTTTGGAAATTTATCTATAATTTTGCAGGCGCATATTATCAGAAAGTGAGGCTAAGATATGAGAATTATCGTTATCGGCGGCGTTGCCGCAGGAACAAAGGCGGCGGCAAAGCTTAAAAGGCAGGATCGCTCCGCTCAGGTTGACATCTACACTAAAAGCCGTGATATTTCCTACGCAGGCTGTGGTCTGCCCTATTATGTGGGCGGAGAAATAGGAACAAGGGAGGAGCTTATCGTAAATTCCCCCGAAAAGTTTTCCGCCCTTACCGGCGCAAATGTGCATACGGGACAGGAGGCAATAAAGGTTGACCCGTCGGCGAAAACCGTTACTCTCCGTGACATCGCTGGCGGCTCGGAATACACCGAAAGCTACGACAAGCTTATAATCGCAAGCGGCGCTTCTCCCGTTATCCCGCCGATTGCAGGCGTAAGCTTAAGCGGCGTATTTACCGTCCGTACCCCCGACGACGCTATTGCAATAAGAGAATATATCGAAAAGAATAACTGCCGTAAAGCGGTAGTTGCAGGCGCAGGCTTTATCGGAATGGAAATGGCGGAAAACCTTATGGCGCAG
>JBJERK010000191.1:0-3025 GCA_051882255.1 Ruminiclostridium sp. | reverse complement strand
AGCTACTCCGGGCATGCTCATTTCCATCGCAATATCCAAATTTTCGGAAATTGCAATGATTCCGGACTGGATAATTGAGAAATCCTCCGTATTTAAAAAGTTCATTGTCATTTCAACGGGGAACTTATATGCATAGCGGGCATATTCGTAGTAATGGGGAGCTTTTTCCTTAAAAGCAGCCATCATTATCTCGTAACCCTCGTTGCCCTCGGAGGCTTCCCCTTCTGCGGGAGCGGTTGTGATTTCAGCTTCTGTAGTTTCTTCCGCGGTTGTTTCTTCCGCAGTTGTTTCTTCGGCAGTAGTTTCTTCCGCAGTAGTTTCTTCGGTTGTAGTTTCTGCTGCTGTAGTTTCAGCTGCGTCAGCGTCAGCAGCAGTTGTTGTAGTTTCAGCGGCAGTTGTGGTTGTTTCTTCTGTCTTGTCGGAGCCGCAGCCTGCAGCAGCAAGAATTAAAGCGGCAGCAGCCAGTAACGATATTATTTTCCTCATGATTCTTTCCTTTCGGTTGTTTGCATAAAGTTGTAATGCATATTAAGGCAAAATGCAGCAAAATACGCAAGTTAACTATACCCTAAATTATTGGCTATGTCAATACAAATCCGCAATTTAAAGGGTTTATCGCCGATTTATTGTAGCTTTAGCAGAATTTGGCGGGTAATTGAATGTGGAGGTTGTGCAGAATTTCTTCCTCCGGAGCCCTGTATTCCTTGACAAAAGCTCATAATGGTAATATAATAAAAGAATATACACAGGATAAAACAATTGGGAAGAGTGCAAAGAAGGAGCATTAAATTGGCTGAAAAGGAAAAAATACACAGAACCACAATAGGCGGACAGGCGCTTATTGAGGGAATAATGATGAAGGGTCCGAAGAAAACCGCTATGGCGGTACGGAAAACGGACGGAACAATCGCCCTTGAGGAAACTCCGGGGAAGGAGCGCAAATGGTACAACAAGGCGCCATTTATCCGCGGCTCGGTGAACTTTGTCCAGCAGCTTTCCGAGGGCTACCACTATCTTACCCGCTCTGCCGAGCTTTCGGGAATGGCGGAGGACGACGGGGAGGAGGAGATGACGAAGTTCGAGAAATGGCTTAACGATAAGCTTGGCGAGAAGCTTATGGGCGTAATAATGGGTATTGCGATGGTGCTTGGCGTAGCGCTTGCAATTCTTCTCTTTATGTTTGTGCCTACATGGCTTTTCATGCTGCTGCAGAGCCTTTTCGGGGAAACGGATATTTCCGCCTTCCAGTCCCTTTTTGAAGGTGTATTGAAGATAATAATTTTCGTTTCCTATATGGGTGCAGTATCCCTTATGAAGGACATACGCCGTACCTACGAGTACCACGGCGCAGAGCACAAGACCATAGCCTGCTATGAAAAGGGGCTGCCACTTACGGTTGAGAACGTAAAGCCCTGCCGCCGTTTTCATCCCCGCTGCGGCACAAGCTTTATCTTCCTTGTACTGCTTATAAGTATTCTTGTTTACTCGGTTTTCCCTATTACAAACGCATTTTTCATTGAAACCCTTGCAGTTTCGGAAACTATTGCGGCAATACTGCGTGTTGCCTGCAAGATACTTCTCCTGCCGGTAATTGTTGGAATTTCCTACGAGATAATACGCCTTGCGGGCAGGTACGACAATATCGTAACCAAGATAATTTCCGCCCCGGGTCTTGCTCTTCAGCGGCTTACCACAAAGGAGCCTGACGACAAGCAGATTGAGGTTGCGATTGCAGCTATGGAGGCGGTAATACCCGAGGACAGGGAGAGCGACAAATGGTAATAAGCAGCTGCCGCAAGGAACTGCTGCGGCTTTTATCCGAGAATAATATTTATAGCCCGTCCTTTGAGGCGGGCGAAATTATATCCTTTGTTATGGGCAGAATGTGCCTGCCCTCGGAGGAAATAACCGAAGAGCAGTACGCCCGTATGCTGGAGATTGCAAAAAAGCGAATAGAAGGAGTACCCTTACAGTACATTTTCGGCGAATGGGAATTTTACGGCTATCCCTTTTATGTGGGGGAGGGCGTTCTTATCCCAAGACCCGAAACGGAGCTGCTGGTTGATATTGCTTTGAAGTACTGCACCAAGGAGAGCAGGGTGCTTGACCTTTGCAGCGGTACAGGCTGTATTCCCATAAGCATTAATCTGAAAACAGGCGCCGATTGTTACGCTGTTGAGCTTTATGACGAGGCTTTCGGCTATCTTAAGAGGAATATAGCCCTCAACAATGCGAAAGTAACCCCGATTCAGGCTGACGCCCTTGACACCGGGCTTTTCCCCGGGATAACCTTTGACGCAATCCTCTCAAATCCGCCCTATCTAACAGCGGCGGAAATGGAAGACCTGCAAAAAGAGGTAAGTTTCGAGCCTTCTACCGCCCTTTTCGGCGGAGAGGACGGCCTTGACTTTTACAGGGGAATTATAGCAGGCTGGAGCGGCAGGCTCAGAAAAGGCGGCATTTTCGCCGTAGAAATCGGAGAAACCCAGGGAGAAGCCGTTTCAGTCATTATGCAGCAAAACGGTCTTTCTCCGGAGATTATCAAGGATTACTCGGGACTGGACAGAGTGGTTCTGGGGAGAAGAATTTGAGAGATTCAGAGAGATAGGAGAGAATAGAGAAAAAAGAGAGGACGCCTTTTTGAAAAAAGGCTTGGCGAAAAACTTTCAGCCGCTTCGCGCAAAGCGGGCGCAAATGCAAACAGCGGCGGCAACAGCAATAAATAAAACATTCTATTTAATAGATTGAGAAAAAATCAAGCAGAAAAACTGTGAATGTGCACCAAAATGTACCCGTAAATCAAATGCAGTAATCAAGCTTCAAACGGGTCAAGCGCCGTCGCGCTTGCCGGGGGTATGTTCAAAAATCTATGATTTTTGAACCCGTCGGTATGCGCTATGGCACATACCTCCTCAAGAGGAAGAGTTGATTAAAAAGGGGCGGGCAGTCCCCTTGGCTCAAACTCTCAATTCTCTCAAATTCTCTCAAAACTCTCGCAGAATCTGAAAAACAAAAAAGAGGGCTT
>JBJERK010000190.1:0-3026 GCA_051882255.1 Ruminiclostridium sp. | reverse complement strand
TCGCCCTTCATCAGCTTAATGGTATAGCTTTTGTTGTTTATTGCCCAGTCGCAGATAAGGTCTGCTTCGGGCAGGTCGTAGGTAAGAAGCTCGTCCGTTGTTACTTCCTCTGCACCCACAATAAGATATGAGCCGCTTGCGGGAATAGTGCCGCTGAGCGCCAGCGTTTTGTCGCCGTATACCAAAGAATATACGGAAAGGTCAATAGCTGTATCTGCGGGATTGTAAAGCTCGATAAAGCTGTTTGAAATAGGGGTATCGCCCTTTCCGCCTCCGCCGTAAATCTGATTGATAAACGGTTCGGCTGTCTGTCCGGGTTCTTCTGCATAGGCTGTGCAAGCCATTGATACAAAAATAACCAGCGCCAGTAATAAGCTTATAATTCGTTTCATAGTTGCTCCTGTTCTTTTATTGGATTTGCTTGAAATAACGGTTTTCTGCATTTCATCTTGCCGTTAATTCAGACAGATAAAATATAACAAATCTATATTAAAATAACTACCGTGGTTGTGTAAAGGGGAGGTAAAAGATATTGGATAGCTTTGGGGGCAGTAGAAAAGCACCTGACGTAAGACAGCCTGAAAAGTTTCAGACTTACAAGTCCAAAACTTTTGATTTTAGCAGAATTTTCGACAGCAAAGTCAAAAAATCCAAAGCAGCACAAACAGGAATTTCCCAAGCATAACAGAAATCCATACAAAAATCCGCCTGCCCCAAAAGGAGCAAGCGGATTTAACACCATATTCAACTTAAAAAGCTTTTTCTCAGAACGCCGCCCTGAATATCTCGACAATATCCTCCTTAGTAAGCGGCACAAACGAGCCTTTCGACCCATCGCAAGCCTTCTGCGCCATTACCTCAAAATTCTTATCATCGGTAATTCCAACAGCCCTGAGATTTGCCGGCATACCCATTGTTTCAAAGAAGAACTTTTTGAGAGCGTCAATACCCGCATGCGCAAGCGCCCAGTCATCATCGCCTGTAAGTCCCCATACATTCTTTGCGAAATCAACGAAATTGCTGAGCGTATCCTCGCTTAAAATATGCTCCATCCATGCGGGAGTAAGAATTGCAAGACCCTCGCCGTGGGTTATGTCGTAAAATGCGCTTAGCTCGTGTTCCATTGGGTGAACGCACCAGGCGGGCTGGCTGCCCTCGCCAACATTACCGTTGATAGCGTGAGTTCCTGCCCACATAAGATTAGCACGGGCGTCGTAGTTGGTAGGGTCGTTAAGGGCAATCGGTCCGTTCTTAATCATTGTGCGCAGCAGCCCCTCAGCCATAAATTTCTGGCAGTCCGCATTCTCCTTTGTGAAGTAGCTTTCCATGGTGTGGCTCATCATATCCGCAGTTCCTGCGGCGGTCTGCTTCTTTGAAACGGAGTAGGTGTATTCGGGGTCGAGAACGGACATTGTGGGCACCATATAGGGTGAGCCTGTTCCCCACTTTTCGTTTTTACTAAGGTCGGAAATAACTGCGAAGGGATCCATTTCCGTGCCTGTTGCAGACAGGGTAAGAACGTCGAAAATCGGCAGAGCGGCGCTGATTTTCGAGCCGTCAAGCACCAGATCCCAAGGGTCGCCCTCGTACTTTGCGCCTGCGGCGATTACCTTTGCGCAGTCGATAGTGCTGCCGCCGCCGATAGCAAGAATCATATCAATGCCCTCGGTTTTGCAGATTTCAACGCCCTTGCGGACTGTTTCAATCCTCGGGTTAGGCTCAACGCCGCCCAGCTCGGTTACTGCAACACCTGCGTTTTTAAGTATTTTTAGTGCAGTATCATAAATGCCGTTTTTCTTGATTGAGCCGCCGCCATAAACCAGCAGAGCCTTGCTTCCGTAGTTTTTCAGCTCGTCAAGGTATGAGATTGCGCCCTTGCCGAAGTGGATTGTGGTGGGAATCTGGAGTGTGAAATTATACATGGTGAGTGTCCTCCTGTATTTGATTTTGTTGGTTATATTATAGCATAAGTTTTGGCATAATACAAGCCTTGCAGGCATTAATTGCCGCAAGGCTTTTCTTATCATAATCTATTCAGCAAATCCCTCGGCGATATTGCAGGAACATCAAACCCCTCGAAATCCCTGATATTTCTTGTTACAATATAATCACAGTGGATTGAGGCAGCACATACTGCCACAAGACAATCTTCAAAATCCTTAGCTTTCTTCTGAAAGGCTGAAATTACTTCGTTGTTGGTAACGCTGCACACCTTTACGATTTCAAGCACCTTTCCGATCGCCTTGTAAGCAAGCTCGGTGCTATGGGTATATTTCCGGACAAGGTAGTAAATATCGGTAACCGAGGAGGCGGAGATAAAGCCGTCGATTTTGTGTTCCTCGCACAGGGTCAGAAGCTTACAGGAATCCTCAACGAAGGGCTCTCTTTCCAGCAGCACATCTATAATTATGTTGGTGTCAACCATTATCTTCATATCGTGAAAGACGCTCCTCTCTCAATGAGTCAAGGTCTATATCCAAAGGCGCATTTTTCAGCATTCCACGAATAGAATCAACAGCAGACACCTGCGGATTTACAACCTTTGCGATGGTTTTCCCGTTGCGTGTAATGAAAATATCCTCGTGCGCGCTAAGATCAAGATATTTTCCGAAGTTTGTCTTGAACTCGGTAGCTGTTACAGTCATACTAAAACCTCCTTTTATGTTTATCAATTATATTATATGCGATTTTCAGGAAATAGTCAAGCGAAATCGTGCTATTTTCGCAGAAATAGCTATAAAAATGTTCGATTTACTTGCTTGAAAATACTATTTTACATTTACTTTTGCATTTAACCCATATTCCCCGCATTCCGGTCAAAAATTCTTGATTTTTCCACTAAAATGTGCTAAAATAATGAAAAAGTTATACCGCCCTTCAGCTTGTCGAAAAAGTAAATTTTCAGACTGCCGAGAAATCGTCAGATGCTAGGAAACCGCATAACGGCTAGGCTTTGTGCCTGCCGTTATGAGGTTGACGACGCAGATGGCGGTTTATCGACAGTCTGACCGCCCTTAAAGAAAGGT
>JBJERK010000189.1:0-3033 GCA_051882255.1 Ruminiclostridium sp. | reverse complement strand
AATGGGCTTTTCGGTATAGTCGGCTATTTCGACAAGCTTTTGACCGTTGCTTACTACTACCTCTACCGCCTGATTTTTCTTTATCTTTCTTCCGGGCATTACGCTTTGCTCCATAACCACGTTCTTAGCGTACTCGGAGGAGTATTTTGTGGTAGGAATAAAGTTGTAGTCGTTGTACTGCTCAAGCACCTCGTCCCAGGTAAGATTTACGAGGGTAGGCATTGAAACCTCCTCGCCGCTGGCGCTTTGTATATCGTCAACGTTCTGGGTAACAACGGTATAGATAAGCCATGCAGTCATTATAACGAAGGCTGTTGCAAGTGCAAAAAGAATAGGAAGCACGGGAGAGCGGCGGCGCTTTTCGTAGTACTCGTCGTCGTAATCGTCGAAGTCGTCGTCATCGTCGTCGTAGCCCTCGTCGTCGTCAATCTGCACCTGCTTTTTGGGCTTTTTAGGCGCGTCGGGAACTACCTTGTCAAAGTACTTGGTTGAGCCGTCGGTGGAGAAGTACTTGTATTCGAAGATTATTGCAGGATTCTTCTTGAACTCCTCTATGTCCTTTATCATTTCTCCTGCGGTCTGGTAACGCTTTGAAGGCTCCTTCTGCATAGCCTTTACGGTAATTTCCTCAAGTCCCTCCGGAATTGAGCTGTTTATCTCGGTTATGCGCTTTGGAACAGCCTGCATGTGCTTTAAGGCGATTGAAACCGGGTTATCTCCGTCGAAGGGCTTTACTCCCGTAAGCATTTCGTAAAGCATTACGCCTACAGAATAAATATCGCTCTTTTCGTCAGTCATTTCACCTCTCGCCTGCTCGGGGCTTATGTAGTGCACCGAGCCGATTGCCTTTTCGGACATGGTCTTGTCCGTTTCCCTGTTGAAGCGGGCAATTCCGAAGTCCATGACCTTTATTGTGCCGTCTGCAAGCAGCATAACGTTCTGGGATTTTATATCACGGTGAACAATTCCCCTGTCGTGGGCGTGCTGTAAAGCACGGAGGATTTGCAGGGTGAAATGAACAGCGTCACGCCATTTCAGTACGCCCTGACGCTCGATATACTCGGTAAGGGTAATACCGTCGATATACTCCATTACGATGTACTGAATCTTATCGGTAAAGCCTACGTCGTAGATTTTTACGATATTAGGGTGGGAAAGCAGGGCGATTGCCTTGGACTCGTTTCTGAAACGGCGGAGGAAGTCCTCGCTTGCGGCAAACTCGTTTTTCAGTATCTTTACCGCCACAATTCTTTCCTCGATAATGTCCATCGCCTTATAGATATCCGCCATTCCGCCGACGCCTATAAGCTCAAGCAGCTCGTAACGATTGTCAAGCTTCTTGCCAATGTTCTTATCCATATAAAAAGTTCAATCCTTTCTTTTGTAACCGTTTTACAAAACCCTTAAATCTCCACTACTGCCACAGAAACATTATCTCTTCCGCCGTTTCCGAGGGCATAGTCTATTAGCAGGTCGCAGGTCTTGGCAATCGGGTTATTCACCACGATTTCTGCGATTTCTGCGTCGTCTCCGTAGGAATGGAGTCCGTCGGAGGAGAAAAGGAGAATATTTCCCTCCTCAAGGTCTATTTCAAAGTAGTCGGGTGTTATGCTGCGCTCAGCGCCCACTGCTCTTGTTATCTTGTTTCTGTCGGGGTGGACGCGGCTTTCCTCTTCGGTTATCTCGCCCCGCTCGATAAGCTTTCTTACATAAGTATGGTCCTTTGTAATCTGCTGTATGCTGTCGTCAAAAATATGATAGGCTCTGCTGTCCCCCACGTTTATTATGTAGGCACGGTTTCCGTAGACAATACCTGCAACGCAGGTCGTTCCCATACCGAATTTATCCGCTTCCTTTGAAGCCCTGTCGAAAACGAGGCTGTTCGCCGCAGTAACAGAGGTTATAAGCAGGTTCCTGATATAATTCCTGCTTATATTTGCACGAAAGCCCTTTCTTATACGGTCTGCCATAAAATCAACGGTCATCTGGCTTGCAACGCTGCCTGCGTTTTCACCGCCCATACCGTCGCAGAGGATAACCGCAGCTGCGTCATCCTCCAGCATACCTGTCCATACCCTGTCCTGATTTTCGCTGCGCTTAAGACCTATATCGGTTTTTGAAAAACATTTCATATAACCACCGCCTTTTTAAATTCGGTAATACAGCATAGTCTTTTACTATTATACACTTTTTCTCTGATTAAATCAACTGTTAAAAGGTTAGAAATTGAGAGTTTTTTTATGAAAAATGTGGTTTTACTGCACATTTTTATGAGTTATCCCGCCTCAGCTGTCCGCAGGCGGCGCTTATATCCGCCCCTAAGGTGCGCCTTACGGTTGCATTAAGCCCGCCGCTTACAAGGCGCTGCTGAAACTCCTTTACGTTCGGGCTTTTCTTGTAGGGACCTTCCTTGATTTCGTTTATGGGGATAAGGTTGACGTGGCAGGGGGAAACGGGCTTAAGGAGACGGATAAGCCTGTCCGCTGTTTCCCTGTTGTCGTTTACTCCTGCAATAAGAGCAAACTCAAAGCTTATGCGCCGACCCGTCTTTTCGAAGTAGTATTTGCAGGCGTCGATAAGCTCCGCCGTAGAATAGCGTTTATTTATCGGCATTATTGCGCTGCGGGTTTCATCGGTGGGCGCGTGGAGGGAAACGGAGAGGGTAAGCCCCAGTTTCAGCTCCGCCAGCTCCCTTATCCTCGGCACAAGCCCGCAGGTTGAGAGGGAAACGTGTCTCAGGCTCAGGTTTTTGCCTTCCTCGGAGGAGAGTATCTGAAGAAATTTCAGCACGTTATCGTAATTGTCCAGCGGCTCGCCTATGCCCATAAGCACAAGGCTTTCCACCTTTCTGCCGCTGTCCTTTTCGCTTTCGTAGATTTGCAGCAGCATTTCCGACGGCTCAAGATTTCTTACAAAGCCCGCCTTTGTGGAAGCGCAGAAGCTGCAGCCCATTTTACAGCCAACCTGAGTAGAAATGCAAAGGCTGCTGCCGTGCTTATAGCTCATCATCACCGTTTCCGCCTTTTCCCCGTC
>JBJERK010000188.1:0-3035 GCA_051882255.1 Ruminiclostridium sp. | reverse complement strand
CGGTAAAGCCTGCATTATAGTCGCAGGCAACCTCGTTATTGACGTAGTTGTTCCTGTCGTCGGTGTAACCGTCGCTGCTGTCGGGCCCGCCTACAAGAGCGCCGTAGAGAATGTGCCTTGTCTGCGACGGCTCTCCGATATTATTCGTCCATGAGCCGTGGGCGGTGCGGTGATGGGGATTTTTCGGGTAGTTTTCCCCGTAGCCGATAACGTAGCTTCTGCCGCTGCTGCCTAAAGCGTAGTCAACCTGACTTTTTGCAAAATCATTATATCCGCTTTTCTTGCTTTCGGGGCAAACGTTGCTGTCGGCGTAAACCGCCGCAAGAAAGGCGGTTGTGGTTGCATACCGCAGCGCTCCCCATTGGTCAAGCCATGCAAGACCCTTGGGCGTGTATTTTATGCCGCTGCACCAGTAGTCAAGGTGCTGTTCAATTCTGTCCTTGTAGGTCTGCTTGCCTGTTTCCTTTGCGAGCAGTAATGCAGTACCGAAGCTCTTGTCGTCCCAGCAGAAAGCCCACGTGTAATCTCCGCCGCCGCTTTCCTCGTAATAGCTTTCGGCTTTCTGAAGCCAGCTGTTGTCGTCGGTAGCCTTGTAAAGCCAGACTGCCGCCCATGCAAGCTCGTCCTTAAAGCCGCTGTGGGAGTTGTAGAAGCCGTTTGCGGCGGTATAGCCGCTGTCGCTTTTCACCTTTTCGGCGTAGTTGTAAAGCTCCTTTGCGTGCTTTAAGCAAAGCTCCGAATAAGCGCTGTCCGTATCCTTGAAAACAACAGCGCAGGAGGCAAGGGAAGCGGCTGTGCCTGCTGCAACGGTAGAGCCGCCGTTATTAAGGTCAACCTTGTAGCAGGGACGGTTCATCTGCGTTTCCACACATTCCGCCGCACCCCACCAGCTATGGTCTGCATTTCCGTCGCCTACCTGATAGTAGTAAACGTCCGGCTCGGGATGACATTTTATGAAATAATCGTTGCCCCAGCGGATATTGTCCAGTATGTAGCTTAGCTGCCCGCTTTCCTCGTAGCTTGCCCTGTCCTCGATAACCGACCATGCCAGCACGGCGGTAGTATAGGACATAGGCAGGTTGAATTTTGCGTTATCTCCTGCGTCAAGAAAGCCGCCGCTCAGGTCAAGACCCACCTCCGAGCCGTCATTAAGACAGGAATCACCTCGCCAGTTACAGCGGAAATTGTCGGGCAAATCTCCTGTTCTCTGTAAATCGTAGAACATTATGGATTTCTGAAGGGCTTCGCCGTAGTTGTAGTCGGAGGTCTGCTGCCTGCCCTCGAAAACTCCCGAGTCTGCTGAAAGGTTTTCTGTGGGTGCATTACTGCTGCCTGCGGCTTCTGTGGTCTGCGGGGAAGCCGACGAAGAGGTGACAGAGGTTTCCGCCGCCGTTGTTTCGGAAGCGGCGGAAGAAGCAGTGCTGCCTGCCGATGTTTCCTTTTGTGCAGCCGTGCTTTCAGCCGCCGAGGTCTGATTTTCGGGGGCTGAGCTTTCCGCTGTTGTTGCGGCATTATTTGCCGTACAGGAGGAAAGAAGCAATACTGCCGCAGAAAAAATGGCGGTAAAGCGTTTATTGAAAGTATTCTTGTAAGTCATATCGGGTCGTCCTTTAACACTTTAATAGAAAAAGTATATCACAAAACCGCCGGTTTTGCAAGTGCTATAGTATAAAATAAAACCCTCTGCGTAAAAAACTCCGCAGAGGGTTGTCCTGTATTACAGCCTGTCAATATTCTTGTAAACCGATTCGGTAATTTCTGCACAAATCTTATAAATTCCGTTGCTGTCCCTTGTCTGCTTTGCTCCCGAGGTCATAACAACAACGGTATTTTTTGTAACCGGGTCGTAGGAGGCGAGGGAGACGATTCCGTAGGCGTTGCCAGTATGGTAGTAGATACCCTTTGTGCTGTAGAATTTCTTTCCGTAGCGCAGGGCAAGGCACTGCTTGAATTTTCCGCCGTTTTCCCTTGCGGTGACGTACTGCTTTTCAAGCTCCTTTACGGCGTTCGCCGAAATAATACGGTTATTTTCGTAAACTCCGTCGTTTGCAAGCATCGAGAAGATTTTCGCTATGTCCTTGGCGCAGCCCGTAAGTCCGCCGATATAGTTGCTGGCATGTTCGCCGATAGTATCCGTTGAAACCATTTTCTTTGCTTCCTTCGGCAAAAGCTCCACGCTGTGGTCGAAATCGTAGTGGGTGATAAGGTTGTCGGTATCCCTTATATTGCCGGAGAAGTAGGATAAGTCTGCGTCTAAGGGTCTGAACAGATTCTTCTGCGCGTAGTCTTCAAGAACCGTTCCCGAAGCAAGCTCAAGAGTTGTTGCCGCAACTGCGGAGGCGTAGTTGTTGTACGCCCAGACAGAGGATCTGCCGGGCTTTTCTCCCGTAAAGCTGAATTTATACTGCAGCTGCTCCTTTGTTGCGTCAAGGTCGGGCTTTATGCTCAGATTTTTCAGGGTTGAGGTGTGGGTGAACAGGGTTTTCAGCGTTACGGTCTGGGGTATATCAATATTCCAGTATCTTTCGATATTCTTGCCTAAAAGTACAGTTCCCTGCTCCTGCATTTTAACAGCGCAGATTGCGGTTGCAACCTTGCTGAGGGAGGCGGAGCGCATTTTGCTGTCGGAGGTCATTTCCCGCAAGCCGTAGTCCGCCCAGCCGTACGCCCAGTCGAAGGCTTTTCCGTCGCTGCCCCTTATTACGGCAACCTGCACTCCGACAGCGTCAGCTTCACCTGCGGAGTCGGAAATCTGCTCGTAAATATTCCCGTAGGCGCTTCCGTCCGAGACGAGAAGCTCATTCTCCGCCTCGGGCTGGGCTGATTTTTTTACGTATCTTCTTGCGTAGTCGCTGGAAATCCAGCCTGTCTTGCCGTTCTTGAACTTTACCTTGTACCAGAGGATATAGTTCTTGTCAAGCTTTGCGTCCAGATAGGTAAGCTTTCCTGTGTTTTTTATCTTTCCTATAGCGTCGTACTCCGTTCCCGGACCCTTACGGACATTGGTCTGGGCGGTGGTGGATTTTATGTAATAG